>JAESUE010000118.1 GCA_016763235.1 Pseudomonadales bacterium | reverse complement strand
GCGAATATTGAGTGCTTGCCTCCGCCGTTATCCAATACAGGGAAATCACCACCTGAAGACAGTAATAAACGCGAGCGTTTGTTGAGCTTGTAGCGGATGTAATCGTCGGAGGCTTTTCCTGATTTGCCTAATAGTAAGTAACCCGGAGCGCTAGAAAGTAATCCTGCATAACAGGAGTCAGCAATTACCAGTACACGTTTGGCTTTGGCGCGGGAAAGGTGACGGGTAATGAATTCGTTGGATACCCAGTAGGTGTCTCTAGGAGGTGCTTCGGCATTGGTGGGTAACCAGTAACCTGCTTCGTGATCACTGCTTTTTATTCTAGTACCGTGGCCCGCATAATAAACGAGAAGATTATCTTCTTCTGTGAGGGTCTTGCTGTAGTTGTTAAAGGCTTCCATTAAAGCGATATTGTCGCTGTTTAGTATGACCTGTACTTCAAAGCCGTATTTGTCTTTTAGGATTGATGCGATTTCTTCTGCATCGTTTTGAGGGGTATCAAGGTCATCAATATTGTCGTATTGCTGATTGCCAATAATAAGTGCGTAATATTTGCCGAAGTTTAAATCTTTTACCTTGGTTTGAGAGGCTTGCCCCTGGGTGGTGCTTACTTGAAGCGTACCATGAGGGGTGCGTAATTTCGGTACTAGGGCAAGCTTGCTTTGGGTTGAGCGATGCTCGGTATCGAGGTCTGCAATAAAGCGTTTTAAGGCATCAATATCTTTTTCAATTGCCTGCATGCTACTTTCATTTTGCGCATGGGATGCTAAAATCTTAAACTCTTTTTGTAGAGAGGATAATTGCTTCTTGAGTAATCTAATTTGACTGTTCTTTTTACCTAACTCTTTTTCAAGTGAATCACGCAGGGTCGCCTGCTGTGCGTTTGCTGCTGATGCAAACAATAGATCATCTTTGGGAACATTCAGAGCCTGACGATACCAGTTAAGCGCGAGTATTCCATCCTTTTTGACTCCCAGCCCCTGTTCATAGAGGGTGCCCAAGTTGAATTGGGCGCGGCTGCTCCCTTGCTTGGCTGCTTTTTTGTACCAAAATATGGCCATTGTGTAATTGGGTTCACCGCCTAGGCCTTTTTCGAAAATTTCTCCGACATCAACCTGTGCCGCTGCATCACCTTGCTCAGCGCTGGACAGCCATACCTTGAGGGCTGTTTTATAATCTGCTCGATCATAGGCAACATATTCACCACCGCGTAAGGAGCAGTCTGCTGCAGTGGTGAGAATGGGGCGCCGTGGTGTGACATAGGTGGAGGTGCCAAGGCGGCGCACTTGACCGGGAAGCAGGCAATCCACAATCTGTAATTCAGCTACGCGGTTTTTACTTTTTTGGGATTTGTCCATTTGCCCTGTATCAACATTGCCCGTGGTGCAGGCGCTTAGTGTCAATAAAAAAACGGCGGTACCTGTAATTTTAAGCGTTTTCTGTTTCAATGAATTTTTGCTGATAATATGGGAGAGGGTTTTCATGGGGAGTTTTCCTGTCGTAAGGATGGATAATGTTGTGCGAGCTTTATAAGCCTTTTGTTCTTTTTCAGTGCTGGGTATTCGAGCAAGGTGCCGATTTGTTTGATATAGAGCTGTTTACTTTCGTTATCTTTAGCATTGTCGATATATTCTTCGACCGCATCAATTATTTTTCCTAAACCTTTTTCTGCTGCAGGGTTGTAGGGGTGTATTTCGAAAGCTTTGTTGAAGTGAAAAATTGCTGCATCATAATCGCTGAATGTTAATGCCGTATCACCTTCTTTAATGTGTTCACTAAAGGCATGTTGTTGCTCGACAGAAAGGCTTTTGAATTCCGTAATAGGCGGTGAGCTGACATTGAAACTGTAGATGACAAAGGCGGATGTAACGATGAAAATAACGCTCGCCATCAGTATCTTTAGGGTATTGTTTCGTGCGGCAATAAAGCGTTTAAGGAATTGACTGGAAACCTTGTCGTGGTTGCTGCTATGGAGATCAAGCGCACTCTTTAAGAGGCGTCGTTGCCAGAAGTTAATGTTATTGGGAAGTTTGGGTTTAAGGCCGATCTTTTTTGCTTCATCGGCCATCTTTCCATCGTAGGGATGACCGCCACCATAGAGCTCGCAAGCAATAATGCCAAGGGCGTAGATGTCATCAAAGGGGTGAGGCTCATCCTGGTTAATCATCCCAAGGCTGGCATAACGAGGCGTGAGCGCGCCAAGCTCTCCCGCATCAAAACTATCGCTTGCTTTGGTTTCAGTGGTACTGCGTGCGATACCGAAGTCGAGAATTTTGGTCGTGCCTTCTTTGGTAATGAATAAGTTTCCAGGTTTAAGGTCGGAATGAACGATACCTTTAGAATGTGCGTAGCGAAGCCCCAGGGCAATTTCCTTGATGATGGTAAAGGTGCTTTTTTTATCGAGGATATAGTCACAGTTTCCCGATATAACATCTTCCATGGGGTAGCCGTCTAGTTCCTCCATGGTCATATAAACAATGTCACCTTCGCGGTCAAAGTCGTAAACGGTGATGATGTTGGGGTGGGCGAGAGTTTGGCTTTTTTTCACTTCCCGCTGCAGCGATATAAATGCCTTGGGGTGTTGGCGGAAATCGTCGTTGAGTATTTTGATGGCGATGTAGGGGGTGGCGTCGTCGGCTTCTTGTTTTCTTAAGTCGATGGCACGATACACAACGCCCATTCCACCTTCACCCAGCAGGGTGTCCAGTACAAAACGTTGCTTGATGATAGAGCCGATACTTAAATCGGATGTTTTCTCTGGAAGATGGGTAATGTCGAGTTTTACACGGGTTTTATCATCTTGTGCGTGAGCAGCGACAATAGTTGGGGTATCGCTGTCGTAAGCGGGTTTTACAACGGTTTTGTCTTCATTGGGAGACGGCGAGTTATTTGCCATAATTCGGAAGAATACTTTGGGTTTTTGGAGTGAAAAATCTGTGCATTAGTTATTGCACAGAAAATCCAGCATGTATAGCTTACTTATTTTCTAGTCTGACTGATGGCCAGCGCCTTCATTTTGAATTTTTGTAGTTTGCCGGTAACAGTCATTGGAAAGCTCTCAACAAACTGGATGACCTTGGGGATTTTGAAGTGTGCCAGGTTTTCCATGCAATACTCCCTCAGTGCTTGTTCGCTGAGCTCTTTTCCCTGCTTCAGGCGTACCCAAGCCACTAGTTCTTCCCCGAAATAGGTGTCAGGGATGCCGAAAACGGCCACTTGCTCAACATCAGTGTGATTAAAAATCACCTCTTCAATTTCTGCTGGGTAGATATTCTCGCCACCTCGAATCACCATTTCTTTCAGGCGCCCGGTAATACGTAGGTAGCCATCTTCATCCATTGTGCCGAGGTCACCGGAATGAAGCCAACCTTTGTTATCAATGGTTTTATCGCTAGCCTCTTTATCCTTGTAATATTCAAGCATCACGTGGTGGCCCCGAAAACATATTTCACCAATCTCGCCGGAAGGCTGGATTTTTCCAGTTTCGGTGCTGATAATTTTTACTTCCTGATGAGGCAGGTTTTTTCCAACGGTATGAATGCGTCTTTCGAAACTGTCATCTGCGGTGGTGAGATGGGTGAGGGGCGAGGCTTCGGTTTGCCCATAACCAATTAAAATGTCTTCACAGTGCATCTCATGTATAACCCGCTTCATTAATTCAGCCGGACAGGGAGCGCCGGCCATAATGCCGGTTCGCAATGAGTCCATTTTAAACTGTCGGAAGTCAGGGTGTTCCAGTTGTGCGATAAACATGGTGGGCACACCATGGAGAGCGCTACACTTTTCTTGTTCTATGGCTTTGAGCGTTAAGAGAGGGTCGAAGTGTTCGCTGGGAATGACCAACTTGGCTCCAACAGAAAAACATACCAAGTTTGCTAGCACCATGCCAAAACAATGATAAAAAGGAACTGGAACGCAGAGAGAGTCACGACTGCCAAAGTTCATTTGTTGGGCTGTAAAATAAGCGTTGTTAAGAATATTGTGATGGCTGAGCACCACAGGCTTGGGTGAGCCGGTAGTGCCTGAGGTGTATTGAATATTGATGGGGTCGTCGAAATCCAGCGAAGCGGTGACAGCTTCAAGCTCTGAATCAGTCACCGCTTTACCGGCTTCTAGCAGCTCTTGCCAAAGTGTGAAGCCTTCATAAGGACGCATTGTTTCTAGGCTGTTTTGTGGGTCGTAAACGATTACACGATGGAGCTGAGGAAAGGTGTCGCTTTTTAGTTCAGCTGGAGGGCTGGCTAACTCAGTGCTTTTTATATGCGAGTTCTTTAACTCAGGGGCGCACTCCGCCAATATCTCAATATAGTGACTGTTACGAAAAGAAGGGATTAGAAATAAGCCCTGAACCTCTGAACGTTGTAAGGCATAAGCCAATTCTGGCGCTCGGTTAGCAGGGTTTATATTAACGAGTACGACGCCTATTCGAGCGGTGGCCATTTGAATAATAAGCCACTCTATATTGTTGGTAGACCATATTCCGATACGATCACCGGGCTTAAACCCAAAGGACAGCATGCCCTTTGCCGCCGCATCTATTTTTTCTGAAAACTGCCGGTAAGTAATGCGTTGGTTTTGCGCTAGCGATGCCACAGCTTGTTGTTCGGGATAGCGAGCAACAACTTCCGCAAAGCGTTGGGGAATTGTTTGTCCCAGCAGGCTTGTTTCTCCACCTCTGTGGAAATAGCTTGGCATTTTGTCCATGGGTAATTCCTTTGGAGTGGTTTCCTTGTTCAAAGAATGCTCAGAGAAAATTAGGTGCGTTTGAAAAGCTGGAAAACCGGCGATAAGTCATGGCGTTTCGTACGCGTTTTTCAGCCATCTGAGTTGCAGCTTGTCGTGGTCGAAGGTTCTGTTGTTGAGCAAGTGCTAATACCTCCTCGACATTGTGCGTGATTTTTTCTTCAATGGCCCGCAGAGCGGTTGACTGGGTGCTGCCTTGGTATTCCATTGCGGCGCAGATAACGCCACCCGCGTTGGCGATAAAATCTGGAATCACTAAAATGCCGCGCTCATGAAGGCGTTCTTCGGCACTGGCCGTACAGGGGATATTGGCACCTTGGATCATTATTTTTGTGTTCAGTCGATCTACGTTGTGCTCATTGATAACATCGGGTCGAGCCGCCGGAATCCAAATGTCGCATTCAATATCTATAATCTTGTCTGCGGCATCTGCTTGGCCATCGGTAAATGTTCGAACACTGTGGCCGCCTTCTTTGTGGGCGGCAAGTTCGTGGAAGCTCAAGCCTTGGGGTTTGCTTATCATGCCCTGCGAATCAGATGCCGCCACTAATATGGCGCCTGCGTCCGTTAAAAAGCGTGCTGCGTGTTTGCCTACTGCGCCAAAACCTTGAACGACAACGCGGGCACCCTGCAGATCGAAATCAAAATGATCGACTGCAATCCGAGCAGCATGGTACAGGCCCCATCCGGTAGCGCCGATTTCATCAAGAGGGATGCCACCAATTTCTCTTGGTAAGCCCACTGACGCACCAATTTCATCTCTGATCCACGCCATGCAAACTTCGTTAGTGCCCATATCTGGGCCGAAAATATAATCACGATTCCCGCGTAGGGCTTGGGAAAAGGCGCGTATCAGGTGTTCTTTTTCTTCAATAGGTATTTTGGGGTTGCCATAAAGAACCGATTTGCCACCGCCGTGTGGGAGTCCTGCGGCGGCGTTTTTTAACGTCATCGCCCTGGCCAAGCGGAAGCATTCCGTTACGCTGACATCTGTCGCCATGCGTAGCCCGCCAATGGCCGGGCCAGCGGCGGTATTATCCACCACTAGGATACCGCGCAACTTGATTTCCGGTTCGTAGATATGAATGATTTTTGTCGGCCCTAAGGCATCACAGAATTCAAAGCCATCGGTCATATGATGGGATTCCTTTCGTGTTTTAATTGGCGAGCAATTCAGCTCGCGCGAGAATTTGCATATATCAGCATTAAAAATGATCATTTATAGGTCTAAATTGCCACTTTATGCCTTGTTCGGGACAAATTTGAATGTGACCTGAACCGTTGCTCTAATTATTTCACCCTTAAGTGGAAAGGGTGCTTGTTATCGTGCAAATTTAGATTGATGCAGATCAAAGCACCCTTATCTTATCTCTTGGTTAATAGCAGAAATGAGCGTCTAATTCAATACAGCTGCCTATTCTTGCCAGGCCAAAAACTCACTTGAGGATAGGGAATGATGAGGCGTCAAAGTAAGTCTGAAAAAGAAGTGTTAATTGATACGATTTCGGCTGAGGTTTCCGAGCTGGAAAATAGGCTGGGTTGGAGGGGGCTCAGTGATGAGGTGCTTGCGGCCTTGAGACAAGTGCCGCGAGATCAATTTGTAGCGAAAGAAAATCGCTACCGCGCGTGGGAAAATCATCCTTTATCCATCGGTTACCAGCAAACTATTTCCCAGCCATTTATTGTTGCGATTATGACGCAGCTTCTTCATCCCGAAAAAAATCATCGGGTACTTGAGGTGGGAACAGGGTGCGGTTACCAAGCGGCGGTGTTGTCTTGTTTGGTAGAGCAGGTATATAGCGTTGAAGTGATTCCTGCGTTAACGCAGGAGTCTGAGTTGCGACTTAAAAATCTAGGCTACAATAATATCAGTTTACGCTGTGGAGATGGTTATTCAGGCTGGCCTGAACGCGCCCCATTTGATGGCATTATTGTGACCGCAGGCACAGAAATGGTGCCTGCGCCGCTAATTAGTCAGCTTAAAGTGGGCGGGCGGATGGTCATTCCTGTTGGCCCCACCCATGAATCGCAGATGTTGAAAGTATTGACGAAAGTTGACGAACACTCTGTTGATATAGAAGATATAATTCCGGTGGTCTTCGTTCCTTTTGTTAGATCAACGGATTAACCGTAGATACATGGAATTAACATGGTATCTATTCAGTAAACTCTGTGCCTTACTCTACGCGGTGTGATAGGTTTTTACTCCGAGTTTGCATAGCGTGAAAATAAAATCATTGCATCCAGTTTCTAGAGCTGCCCTTCCATTGGCATAGGGTGCTTTGGTTTCTTATGAAGAACGCATTGTGCCCCTCCTTATTAACGAAAAAATACGGTGGAGTTATTTAAGGGGAATGAATTATGCAGAACATTGAGGTTGTTGAGGTTGGGATATTACCTGTATAAGCGTTTTAGGGAGCTTATACGTACTGATTAGATATGAAAGTAAATTTAAACCGCACACTTTATAAGCGAATTTATACGCATTTCATCACTCAAGGAAGTTCTAAGCATGTCGAAAAAAAAAGTGAAGATCATTTATACCAAAACAGATGAAGCACCTGCTCTGGCAACTTACTCATTACTCCCCATTGTTAATGCCTTCACTTCTGCAGCGGGAATCGATGTGGCGACCAGTGATATTTCCTTGGCCGCCAGGATTCTTTCTACCTTCCCGAAAAAATTAAGCGACGAACAAAAAGTACCGGACACATTAAAAGAGTTAGGAGAACTGACCCTTTTGGCTGAGGCAAATATAATTAAGTTGCCGAATGTGAGCGCTTCAATATCTCAGCTTAAGGTTGCGATCGCGGAGCTGCAGTCACAAGGGTATGACATCCCTGATTACCCCGAAGCCCCTCAAACCTCCAAAGAAGAAGCGATTCTAAGTAAATATTCCAAGGTGCTGGGTAGCGCGGTAAACCCGGTTCTTCGCCAAGGGAATTCTGACCGTCGTGCTCCTGATGCGGTAAAGCAGCATGCTCGCAAACACCCGCACTCAATGGGTAAGTGGAGTCAGTCCTCCCGTACACACGTTGCCCATATGCGTAGTGGTGATTTTTATCATAGTGATATTTCTACCACTATGAGCGGTGACGATACGCTTCGTATTGAACTTATCGAAAAAGACGGTGCCGTCACCATATTAAAAAAATCTGTGCCGGTATTGGATGGTGAGGTTATTGATGCGGCATTTATGAACGTTAAAGCACTGCGCAAATTTTTTGAAGAAGAAATGGAAGGTGCCCGCAGAGCAGGTTTATTGTTTTCCTTGCATATGAAAGCCACCATGATGAAAGTGGCCGACCCCATTATTTTTGGTCATGCAGTAACCGTTTATTTTAAAAGTGCCTTTGAAAAGCACGCTGAAATATTTAAAAAAATAGGGGTTAATCCGAACGATGGTATTAGTAGTGCGTATGACAAAATAAAAAGTCTTCCATTTTCTGTTCGTTCGGAAATAGAAGACGATCTACGTGCTTGCTACGAAGATCGTCCCGAAGTGGCAATGGTCGACTCCGATCGAGGTATTACGAATTTACACGTTACGAGTAACGTTATTGTCGATGCCTCTATGCCGGCAATGATCCGTGCTGGGGGTATGATGTGGGGAACCGACGGTAAACTAAAAGATACTAAAGCGGTTATCCCCGATAGTAGTTACGCCACTATTTATCAAGAGACCATTAACTTTTGTAAGCACCATGATGCCTTTGACCCTACAACAATGGGCACGGTGCATAACGTAGGTTTAATGGCGCAAAAAGCGGAAGAGTATGGTTCCCATGATACAACTTTCGAGCTGCCGGCAGAGGGCACTGTTCGTGTAGTTGATAGCCGTGGCAGTATTTTATTGCAACATAAAAATCTGGGTAAAGGTGATATTTGGCGTATGTGTCGAACCAAAGATGCCCCTATTCAGGACTGGGCGAAGTTGGCAGTCAATAGATCTCGTCTTAGTGGTATTCCTGCTGTTTTCTGGCTTGATCCAGACCGTGGGCATGATGCGCAAATAATAGAAAAGGTAAATAAATACTTAAAGGAAGATGATACAAAGGGTTTGGATATTAGGACTCTCACCCCCGATTCAGCCATCCGATATACGATGGAGCGGGCGAAACGTGGTCAAGATACCATCTCGGTAACAGGTAATGCATTGCGTGATTACCTGACTGACCTTTTCCCCATTCTGGAGCTTGGCACCAGTGCGAAAATGTTATCGATCGTGCCACTGATGGCCGGTGGTGGCTTATTTGAAACCGGCGCGGGAGGGTCTGCTCCCAAGCACGTTCGACAGTTTGTGGAGGAGGATCACCTGCGCTGGGATTCCCTCGGAGAGTTTCTTGCCATCGCTGTATCGTTAGAAGACCTCGGTGAAAAAACCACAAACAGCAAGGCTAAAATGCTAGCTAAAACCCTGGATTTTGCTACAGGGAAATTGTTGGAAAATGGAAAATCACCTTCTCGAAAAGTAGGGGAGCTGGATAACAGAGGAAGTCACTTTTATCTGGCTCTCTATTGGGCGCAGGCCTTGGCCGCACAGACCGATGATGCAGAGTTACAGGCACATTTTCAAAAGCTGGCTAAGGCGCTAGGGAAAAATGAAAAGAAAATTGTTGCCGAGATTAACGCGATTCAAGGCCAGCCGGTTGATATGGGTGGCTATTACAATCCAGACGTAGAAAAAATGACCAAGGCAATGCGCCCCAGTGCTACGCTCAATGCACTGATAGACCTGTAGGTGTAGAAACCTAAAATCACTGTAACGACTCAGCTCACGCTCAAATTTGAACGCAATCTGAACAGTTACAAATCACTCTG
>JAESUE010000117.1 GCA_016763235.1 Pseudomonadales bacterium | reverse complement strand
CAGGTTCTCACTTATCAGATTTACGTAAAAAATTACGGGCGAATAGAGCAGAACTGCGTCAGCAGAAAGCCCAGCTTGAGGTAACTCATCGAGAACTTAATTCAGCTTAAGACAGATGTCTGAGAAGGCCGTGCGAGATGAATTGACCGGTTTGTATAATCGGCATCAATTTGCTGAAACTATTCATTCCTATATGGCCATAATGGATGCGCCAGGAAGCCCTTTAGGCATTATGATGATAGACGTTGACTATTTTAAAGAGGTTAATGACACTCACGGCCACTTGGCCGGTGATGAAATATTAAGATCGTTTAAAAATATCCCAGAAAATTGCCTCAGGGATACAGACTTTCTTGCGCGTTATGGCGGCGAAGAGTTTGTGGTGTTGCTACCAAACACAGACCCCCCAACCTTAAAGCTTGTGGCTGAACGAGTAAGAACCTTTGTGGCGACACAGACCTTTGATGATATTCAAAAAGGCTTTGGGGTGACGGTATCCATTGGTTTGACGCATTACCGAGGTCGTGAAACCGCGGAAAATTTCATCATGAGGGCAGATAAAGCCTTATATCAGGCGAAAGAAGAAGGGCGAAACCGGGTTTTATATATTGGGTGAATCAATAGGTGCTCACACAATTTAATGTTTTTAATTAAACCTAGCTAGGCGCTCACTCTCGCCCCCTTAAATTAACGGCATACTAAATCCTTACGTAACTATTCAGCGAACTCTGTAACTGTTCAGACTGCGTTCAAATTTGAGCAGAACAAGGCGAAAAATGTGCGTTTATATGGTTAAATGATCATTTTTTAACACCGTTATGCACGAATTTGAGCGTGAGCTGAATAGTTACATCCTTGCAAGCAAAAATCTGTCTGCAGCTCGCTTCGTCACCGTAACACCCGTCAGGTTGACCTAAGTCAAGACGCGATAATCGTAAGAAGGATAGCTTAGGCTATGCGGCTATGAGCTTCACCACGAGCCATAAGCGCGAGATCGTTTCCGAATAGTCTGCCAGGAGGCCTTAGTATGCAGCCATTGATGACACAATTAAATCTCGATCACCGGCGGTTTTTACGTTTATTTTCCTGTGTTCAGCACCAGCTAGACCTATATCGGAGGGGGAGCTGGTTGCTACCTGATCCGGAGTTGATCTTAAATGTATTGGATTACATGCAAGCATACCCAGAGTTTTGGCACCACCCCTCAGAAGACATCCTTTTTGCGGAGCTGCTGGAAAGGGATATTCCTCAGTCCTATACAGTGGAATCTTTATTGATAGAGCATCAGGAGTTAGAATCGGCAACGAGATTCATTAAATCCGCTTATAAAGAAAGTATTGCAAATGACTGCCTCCCCAGTGAGCAGCTTATTGATGAAACTTATAATTATCTCGATCGACAAATTACCCATCTCAGCACTGAAAAAACAGCCATTTATCCAGTGGTGGATGTCTACCTCAGTGATCAGGTGGTCAGGCATCTCAACCTTTCCCACAAAGAAATAAAAGATCCTCTATTTGGTAGCCAATTAGAGGGTAAGTATGACGACCTCTTTCAAAAAATCCGTGAAACGGACCAGAAGATGCAGAGAGATGGCTTCAGCTTCGTTTAAAAGAACGCTGGCAAGGCCTAATTTATTATCGCTACGGGTATGTGCTCACATGCCCCGCCTTATCCTGCCGAAATCTGAATAGTTACGCTGAAATGAGAATCAACTTTGTTTATGAAGCCTTTTTCCAGCGTGCGCAGATAACCGAAAAAGTGAAAAGTAGAGCGGTAAAAACTGCCTCACCAGCGCCGAGTAACCCAGCTAAAGAGGGCGCAAAACCTTTGAGTACCGCCCAGCAAAAATAGGGGATTAGCAAATAAGCTAGCCAGACATAGCTGTTGGCATTACCTCTTGCCAGCAACGGGGTGAGCAACACAACAGGAAGCCACTTTACTCCTGTGACTATAAATGAAGCTTTAAGCTGTTCACCCGAAACAGTTAGGAAGTCGGATAGAAAGCCATAAGCAACAAGCGCAAACAAAAAGCCAAAAAATAGCTTCTCGTATGTCTGAAGTTTTTCTCGCGTAGTTCGAACCATTGAATCTTTAGCCTATTCATAATTTAAATAATATTAAGCACATTTTCCGGAGGGCGACCGACAGCAGCTTTACCGTTATTGACATATATAGGGCGCTGAATAAGCTTTGGGTGCTCAATCATTGCGTCAATTAAGGCCTCTTCGTTATCTTCTTTGGAAAGACCCAATTCCTTGTAGATTTCCTCTGAACTTCGTATCAGCGCATTTGCACCTATGTTTAGAAGGGCGAGAATCTCTTTAAGCTGCGCTTTATCTATTGGCGTTTTTAAATATTCGTGTATTTCAGGTTCAAGCCCTTTTTCTTTTAATAGCTCGAGTGTTTGGCGTGACTTTGAGCAGCGAGGATTGTGGTAAAGTATTCCCGACATCAGGTGCATTCTCCCAATTAAGATGATAAATAAATGGTTTCTTTGAGCGGCTTTTCGGAAAAGGTTGTAAGTTTACAGTGTTTGGCTAATATATTTAAGACTGTGATGGCCTGGGTTTATGTTATGACCTCAAGCTGAGTACTTATTGTACAGATCTCGAGGCTGTTAAATGAGTGTATTTAAGGGCTTGCGAAGGCGGAGTGATCTCCCTATAATTCGCAACTCTATTTGGGGGCTACCCCAATTGGTGAGTCCGAAGGCGCGTAGCTCAGTTGGTTAGAGCACCACCTTGACATGGTGGGGGTCAGCAGTTCGAATCTGCTCGTGCCTACCACAGCTTTGCAATAAAGTTGTTTCCCTTGGTCTCATCACTCATATTTAAAATTACTCATGTGGCCCTTGGTATGGGCCACCACTGAAAGAGACGTTCTTATGCCTGTAATTACCCTCCCTGATAATAGCCAAAAACATTTTGAATCGCCTGTAACCGTTTTGGAAGTTGCAGCTAGCATTGGTCCTGGGTTGGAAAAAGCCGCGTTAGCAGGAAGGGTTGATGGCATACTAGTAGACGCATCCCACCTTATTGAGAAAGATGCGAGTGTGAGCATCCTTACCTCACGTGATGATGATGGTCTTGAAATCGTGCGCCACTCTACTGCCCATCTACTTGCAATGGCAGTTCAAGAGCTATTTCCTTCGGCCAAAGTAACAATCGGCCCAGTAATACAAGATGGCTACTATTATGACTTTCAGTTTGAGCGCGCCTTTACTCCAGACGATTTGATTCAAATCGAAAAAAGAATGGTGGAGCTGGCAAAGCAAGATATAACTGTAGAGCGTTTCGAATTACCGCGCGATGAAGCCGTTAACTTCTTCAAGAGTCTTGGCGAAGATTATAAAGTTGAAATTATTAAGGAAATCCCTGAAGGCGAGGTACTCTCTCTCTACAAAATGGGTGATTTCACAGACCTCTGTCGTGGCCCTCACGTGCCTCGTACAGGGAAGCTTCAAGCTTTTAAATTGACCAAGGTTGCCGGTGCATACTGGCGAGGTGATTCCGATAATGAAATGTTGCAACGTATTTACGGAACAGCATGGTCTGACAAGAAAGCCCTCAAGCAGTATGCGAAACGCTTAGAGGAAGCGGGTAAAAGAGATCATCGTAAAATTGGCAAACAGCTTAACTTGTTCCACCTTCAGGAAGAAGCGCCTGGCATGGTATTTTGGCATCCAAAAGGTTGGGCTGTTTATCAGGTTATAGAACAATACATGCGTCAGGTTCTCGACAATAATGGGTATCAGGAGATTAAGACCCCTCAGCTGGTTGATTTTTCCTTATGGAAGCGCTCTGGGCACGCTGATAAATTTTCTAATGAGATGTTTATTACCGAGTCAGAAAGCCGTGACTATGCAGTAAAACCTATGAACTGCCCTTGTCATGTCCAAGTGTATAACCAGGGCTTGAAAAGCTACCGTGATTTACCGCTGCGTTTAGCAGAGTTCGGCTCCTGTCATCGAAACGAACCCTCTGGAACTTTACACGGGCTGATGAGGGTGCGTGGTTTTAATCAAGATGATGCGCATATTTTTTGTACGGAAGAGCAGATTCAGCCAGAAGTTTCTAGTTTTATTGATTTGCTCTATGGGGTTTATAAAGATTTTGGCTTTGATGACGTTATTGTTAAGCTTTCTACTCGTCCAGAGCAACGTGTCGGAGATGACGCAGTATGGGACAAAGCAGAAAAAGCGCTTTCTACTGCCCTGGATGACAAGGGGCTTGATTGGGAGCTGCTGCCCGGAGAAGGTGCATTTTACGGCCCTAAGATAGAGTTCACACTGAAAGATTGCTTAGGTCGAATGTGGCAATGTGGCACTATTCAAGTTGATTTTTCGATGCCTGAGCGGCTTGATGCACAATATGTTGCAGAAAGTGGAGCCAGAGAAGTACCAGTTATGCTACATAGGGCTATACTCGGATCTTTCGAACGGTTTATCGGGGTTTTAATTGAGCATTATGCCGGAGCTTTTCCTGTATGGTTGGCTCCAGTACAGATCGTTGTGGCAAATATTACCGACAAACAAGGTGAATATTGCAAGAAAATTGAAAAAGAGTTGAAACAACAAGGCTTACGGGTCGAATTAGACTTGAGAAATGAGAAGATCGGCTTTAAAATTCGCGAGCATACTTTAAACAAGGTTCCATATCTTATTGTTATCGGGGACCGGGAAGTAGAAAGCGAACAAGTGGCGGTACGCACTCGTTCAGGGGAAGACCTAGGGTCGATGTCTGTCGTCGCATTTAGAACTATCCTTGATGAAGATATCGCCAAGTTCGGTCGAGAAAAATAGGGGAAACGAGAATAATCAAGCGTGATGAAAGAGGGCGCGGAAAGCGGCCTAAACTAAATGATGAGATTGTTGCACCAGAGGTGCGGTTAATTAATGCTGAAGGTGAGCAAGCGGGTATTGTATCGCTTGCTAAAGCCAAGCAGTCAGCCGCTGATGTGTCTCTAGATCTAGTAGAGATCGCTCCAGATTCCGAGCCCCCAGTGTGCAGGATCATGGACTACGGCAAGCAGATTTTTGAAGAAAAGAAAAAGCGTGCCGAACAGAAAAAGAAACAAAAACAGTCTCAGGTAAAAGAAATCAAGTTTCGCCCGACTACAGAAGACGGAGATTACCAGGTTAAACTGCGTAATCTTACACGCTTCTTAATCGATGGGGATAAAACGAAAGTATCCCTGCGTTTTAAAGGTCGGGAGATGGCGCATCAAGAATTAGGCTTGAAGCTTCTACAACGTGTAGAGGCAGATTTAGCTGAGATAAGTAATGTTGAACAATTTCCGAAAGTTGAGGGCCGTCAAATGATTATGATTTTGGCCCCCAAAAAGAAGAAGTAGGGTATAGCTCTGCGCTGTTAAACATCTCTATGGGTTTTCTCATTAGAGAGGCGAGTTATGTTGTGTGTTGGTATAAATAAACTGGAAACCCCAAATGCCAAAAATTAAATCTAATAGCGGCGCTTTAAAGCGCTTTAAAAAAACTGGTTCAGGCTTTAAGTACCGTAAAGCTTTTCGTAACCACATACTGACTAAAAAAACCACGAAGCGAAAGCGTCATCTGAGAGGGACATTTCAGGTTGCAGATTGTGATCAAGCTGCAATTAAGCGAATGCTCCCCGGTTCTTGATTTTAACGGTACTCTCAGAGGTTAACAAAAATGGCACGAGTAAAACGTGGCGTACAAGCCAGAAAGAAACATAAAAAGATATTAAAACAAGCAAAAGGTTATCGCGGTGCTCGTAGTAGGGTCTATCGAGTAGCCACCCAGGCGGTTACAAAAGCTGGGCAATATGCTTACCGACATCGTCGACAGAAAAAACGTGTGTT
>JAESUE010000116.1 GCA_016763235.1 Pseudomonadales bacterium | reverse complement strand
TTCACCCAGCGACTATCACCGGGTACATATGCCCCTCGATGGCCACTTGACCGATATGGTTTATATTCCAGGCAAACTCTTTTCCGTGAATGAGCGCACCGCCAGCTTAGAGCATGAATTATTTGCCCGAAATGAAAGAGTGGTTTGTTTTTTCGATACAGAAATCGGAAAAGTTGCCGTGATACTGGTTGGTGCAATGATCGTAGCAAGCATGGCAACCGTCTGGAGCGGCGTACTACCACCGGAAGACGAGGTAAGCCATACGGCCTACGCAAAGGGCCAGGTCAGCCTTAAAAAAGGCGATGAAATGGGCCGTTTCCAACTCGGCTCTACCGTAATTATGCTCTTACCCCAACACAGCATGGCCTTTGAAACCAAACTGGAACGTGGGCAGAAAGTAAGAATGGGGGAGCGTATCGCTGCGAGTAACAAGACAAGCGCCTGAGCCAGAAGCAATCACCCAAAAGAAAGCGAAAAAGAACCGAGGAAGCTCCCTCATAAGTAACTATTCAACGAACGCTGTAAGAGTTCAGATTGCGTTCAAATTTGAGCAGAATAAGGCGGGGAACATGAGTTTATATGGTTAAATGATCTTTTTTCAACGCTGTTATGCACGAATTTGAATAGGCTTGGCAGCCAAAGAAGAACGATGTAATATTACATCATAAGTACATCACTCGTTTTTTGGAGGACAAGACATGACCAGAGCTAGCATTTCAATTTCACCACCAAATGACGAATGGATACAGTCGCAAATCGAAAGCAAAGAGTTTTCCAGTCGTAGCGAGGTTGTCAATGACCTGATCCGCAAAGCTCGAAAAGAGCAAGACGAAATCGAAACAATCAGAGCCGCCCTCATTGAGGGCGAGGAAAGCGGAACAAGCACCAGAACACCGGATGAAATTATAAATTCGGTAATTGAAAAACGGCGTAAAAATGGCACGTTATGAATTAGCCAATACCGCCGATGAAGATTTTGAAAAAATATTTTATTTTGGCATTGATACCTTCGGCCTTGCTCAAGCTGTGGACTACCAGCAGGGCATGAAAAAAACGGTTTGAACAACTGGCAGACCAGCCAAAACTTTATGCAGCCGTTGACCATATCCGCGCAGGATACCGCCGGAGCATTTACCGCTCACATTCGATTTATTACAAGACTGAACCGACCCGCGTTTTTATCGTGAGAATTTTAGGACAGCAAGACCCACGCAAAGCATTAACCCCCTCCCCTGTCTAAATATAGATGAAATGGGCCGTTTCCAACTCCGCTCTACAGTAATTATGCTCTTACCCCAACACAGCATGGCCTTTGAAACCAAGCTGGAACGTGGGCAGAAAGTAAGAATGGGGGGGCGTATCGCTGCGAGTAACAAGGCAAGCGCCTAAGCCAGAAGCAATCACCCAAGAGAAAGCGCTGATTAACAACCGTTTCACTCAGACTTATTCAGAGCTTTCCTCTACGTTTATTGTGCGCCCTTACAGTACTCATTTTTTCTGTCTTCCTGCCAAGAATAAATTTCGCGCTTTGAGGAAAGGTATCCCTTGTTTTCTGGTTGCAAACCCAAGGCTTTTTCCAATGCCGAAAGCGCCTGTTTATAGCAATGTTGTTGCGCATAGGTGTAAGCAAGATTATTTAAAATATCACCATCATTTGGCGAGAGCTTTAAAGCCTGCAGTAGGAATTTCTCGGCATTCACATAATCACCGAATTGATATAACACATTTGATAAGCCAATCAGGGGCAGCTTAGAGTCTGGCCATTTTTTTGCAGCGCTACTATAGGCCTTTTCTGCCCAACGCAAATAACCAAGCTCCTCCATATCGGCAACGTTAAACAAATAAGCGTTAAGCTCAGCTGATACAGGTATCGACCCAGCAGGTTGAGCCACAACTGCCCAATACCCCGCTTGCTTCCATGTATGATAAAAACGAGCGATGGGCACGTCTAAACGCTCATGTTTCCCCGAATTAAGAACGATGCGCTTCTTGTCGAGATCAAAACCCACCACAACGGCGTAATGCCACACGGGCAATAAACTATTTCCGAGATTTTGCAATACCAATACCGGCGAACCCGATTCTACCTCGGCCAATATATTTTCAAAATTAGCAGGCAGTTGATAGGGAATTAACCCCATCGCACGCAACTCTGCAGAAAGCTCCACCTGAAAACTTCCTTTTCGTCCTGGCAAAAAAACCGCCGTACGAATTTCCTCAGGCATTTTTTGAATATGATAAAAGGAAGCAACGGTAGCCAGTGCCGCGGGGCCACACTGGTATTTATCCTGTGGAAAAAATGGCACCTTTTTAATTTCAAAGGCTTTTTGATTTCGACTGAAGACAGAGGTGTAAGCCTCGCTTCCTCCCCCTAAAAAATAGGACTTTAGAAGTGGCGATGGTGTACAGCCTGCAAGCAGTAAAATAAGGATTAGCGTGGCGAAAGACGCCCATGTTCTACGAGACATTACCGATATATACCCATAACGAAAGTGATTTCGGCCTTATTAGTACACTTGTTTTTCCCACCGACTTCGTTGCTCCACCTTGCATAGAATGGCTATGCCGCGTTGTCGCGCCTTGCCAGCGAAAAAACAGACATCCTTCTAACACCATTATTTATAACGCTATGGGGCTATTCAGTTATTTTTTATAAAGAGCGCATTGAAGAAAGCGCTCTTTATTGTAAGGGCTAGAACGATCTAAAAACGTTGGAGACACCAAGAAGCTCCAGTACAACCAGTATCACAACGATCAAACCAATTAATGATAAAATACCTGAGCCAGCAGGAAGCGCTTCCGCCTGTTGGTTAATCATCGCTATTTCAGCACCCGTTAATTTGTCTATCCGGCTCTGTATCTGTTCAGCATCCACACCATAAGCTTTCAATATTGATTTCGCTTCATCTCTCTCTAAAAGCGCAGCAATGGCTTGCCTATCATAAGTACCGTTCTCATGGGCATAACGACCACCGTCTTGCATGGTCATTTTGGTGCTGAGCATTGCTGCGTGTGCAGCTGGTATCAAACACACCTGACTTAGAAATATAAAACAGCTCAACAACACCATTATCCTTTTCTTCATATTCATCTCCTGTTAAAAAATAAATGCCGTGCAAAATTCAGTAAAGAGCCAGCAAAACTATTGGTTATTCGTCGCCAATACCGCCCTTGCATAAGGATAGTCGATATACCCATGGCATTATAGTTCGTAGTGTAAGAAGTGTTAACAAGTCCGAAATCACTAACGCTACGGATATATCCAAGCATGTTAATGTGATCGATTAAGTATTCCATTACTCTTACCCCTTCCAGTAACAATTTCCTGAGACGTCCCCATGCCCAACAGAATTCTACTTTTCGGTGCCACGGGTTACACCGGCAGTTTAACCGCCAAAGCCTTGGTTAAATTTGGTGCTAAACCTTTACTCGTGGGAAGAAATCGACACAAGCTGGAAAAGCTGGCGAAAGAACTTGGTGGGCTTGCGTTTGCAGAAGCGAACATTGAAGACATAAACAGCTTATCCCAACTGCTTAATTCTGGGGATATTCTTATCACCACCGTCGGGCCTTTTACCCGCTACGGCGAAACAGCTTTGCAGGCGGCAATCGAAAAGAAAGCCCACTATATTGATTCCACCGGCGAGCCTGGTTTTATTCGTAAAGTATTCGAACACTACGGCCAACAAGCGAAAGAACAAAACATCACCCTGTTAACAGCCATGGGGTATGACTATGTACCGGGCAATTGCGCCGCTGCGGTCGCGTTAAATATGGATGAATCTGCCACAAGGGTCGATGTGGGGTATTTTGTATCGAATAAAGACTTCACCGCCAGTCAGGGGACTCAGGCATCGATCACTCAAGCCATGTTAGAGCCTGGTGTATTTTTTCGACAAGGCTGTTTAGTTGAAAAAATGGCCGATGCAAAAGTGAAACGTTTTACCATTTGTGGCCGAACCCGCCCCGCTGCATCGGTGCCAGGTAGCGAGCATCTATCCCTTCCCCATTCATACCCGCGCTTGCAGGAAGTGAACACTTACTTGGGTTGGTTCGGCAATGCCTCTTATTTAATGCCTCTGTTTTCCAGCTTACACGCCCTACTTTTCAAAATACCCATCTACTTTAAGTTATTAGATAAATACACGCAAAAACTGAATCGTAGTGAAGGAAAGGGACCCGATGAAAAAGCGCGACAAGATTGCGCTACGGAAGTACAGGCGATCACCTATAACAACGAAGGCCGTGCATTGAGTGAAGCCACCCTGCTCGGTGCAAACCCCTACGAGTTTACCGCTGACATGTTAGCATTGTCAGCGACAGAGGGCTTAAAAAACGGCTATCGCAAAACGGGAGCACAGGGGCCTGTGGCAGCGTTCGGCTGCGATAAGTTAATCGCGGTATGCGAGCAGTCAGGCTTACGTTTATCAACACGAAAACTAA
>JAESUE010000115.1 GCA_016763235.1 Pseudomonadales bacterium | reverse complement strand
CTGCTTTTGTGAGGGCGGAAAAAATTGCCGACCCTCATCAGCTTGGCTTGCGTGCCATGGTTAATGGTGAATTACGCCAAGAGGGCTTTGCAGATGAAATGATTAGCCCTCTATTAGCGTTGATTGCGACTATTTCTCATCACTTTACGTTGTTACCCGGTGATGTGGTGATGACGGGTACGCCAGCGGGAGTTGGCCCTTTGCACGCGGGTGATAAATTATCGCTGAAACTGCTATTAAAAAATGATAAAACGTTAGCGAAACCCCTCGCCGAGTTTGATGTCTGTGTTGCCCCTTAATCTGCTAGGTTGATATTGCTTATGAATTCTATTAGAAGCGTTGGAGTGGCTACCCGCAATAGCTACCATGATTTATTAATTGCCTTTGTGACAGCCTTGAGTGCTTGGGTCTGCCTATTTTTAGATACCGACTCCAGCTTGTTTGTGCAAAACTCTTTGGGAGTCTGCGCGTGGGCGGTATTACTTTTTTTCCTTTTATTTGAAACCCGCCTTGTTCAGGCGCAAATCCTTGTGGCCGTGGCTTTTGCCACTTCTGGTGAATACTTCGCGTCTGTTTATATGGAGGGTTACACCTATCGTCTGAGTAACGTGCCTGCTTTTGTTCCACCAGGGCATGGGCTGGTTTATCTCACTGCCGTAGCGCTAGGGCGTTCGCCATTGTTTACGCAATATCGATCTTGGGTGCTGTATTTTGCTGTTATTAGCGGTTCTATATGGGCGCTTTGGGGTTTCTTTTACGCAGAACAAAAAGATGCTTGCGGTGCGTTATTGTTTTCAATTTTTCTGGTGGTGCTTTATTTTGGTCGCTCCACCATGGTTTATCTGGGTGCGTATTATATTACCTCGTATTTGGAATGGGTGGGCACACTGCTAGGAACGTGGCAGTGGGCAGCCATTGATCCTGTTTTGGGTTTGACGCAAGGCAATCCGCCCAGTGGTGTGGCTACTTGGTACTGCTTGGTCGATGTGGTTGCTCTTTCTGTTGCGCCGCTTATTTTGAAATCATTCAATACGGTTTCGCACTGGCAAATGATAAAAGCCTTTGGGGCTTTGGAGCGGATGTTGTTTGAATTTTTATGTGAGATAATTCGATTGATTTACGAGCGCTTTCAACCCTTTATTCCGGTGCTACTTATTCCTGAAGATGGGGTTGATCTTGAACGATTTAAATCTCTTAAGCACCCTTAAATTTTATATATTTTAGGACTAAAAATAATGAAAAAAACAGCATTGATTTTCCTTTTCTCCCTCACTTTCTCTTTATTTTCTCTGCAAACTTTTGCTGGAAACCTTACATTTAAAAAGAACATAGACCTAGAGAATAAATCGGCAGTTTTTATTCAAAATGGAAAAATGTTTCGTTCTGAACAAGAGCTGGATAAGGAAAAAGGGCGTTGTCGATTAACAGCCCAATCTTCGGGGGCAAAAACGATAAAGAAAGGGACATCATTGCCGGTAACACGCATTATTTCACAAGTTGAGGTGCAGAAAATAACCATTAAACTTGGTGGAGCGGCTTCTGATGAGTTTGAGCTGTTTTGTCAAATACCTGAATTCCCCACCCAAGAAAATCTTCGCGGGATTGTTATAAAAAATATTCATGAAGAAAAAGAGTGGGCTCAGCGTTACAATCAAATGAAAGCGGAGGAGAAGGCTGAATCTTTACGGGTATTTATGGCCAGGGCAGCCAATCAAATTCTTGATGAAGAGTTTGGCTTTATTATGTCTGGCGTCGCCAAATTAGAATTCTAGACCCCGTTGATGCGTTCTAGAATGATTTTCGCGCAACGCAGATGTTCTTCCAATTTAAACTTTCCAGGTGGCAAGGTTTTATTTTGATCCCATCCTGAAAAGGTCGTTAGGTATTTTTCAGCCACAAGCCTCTCAAGGTTGCGGCTGATTTTGTCATCACTTTTTTCTTTCTCTAGTTCTAATGCTGCCACGGCGCACTGTGCGCTGAGGGCTTCATAGAGCATAGAAACACTGTCTTGGCTTACCCAACAGTAACGTGCTTCAGCAAGCTGGTTCACCAGCCAGTTTGGCGGCGTATCTCGCCAATCCAGGGTTTTCAAATTACTGTTTTTATTTTCCTTAGCGATAAAATCTTCTGGTGTGCGGCGCGAAGTGGATAATTGCCAGTCAATATCTTTTTGTGCGTTGCAGATGCTTTCTATCTGACGCCACACGGTATCGTTATCCCAAATATTGCGTTTGTCTGGGCCGCCAATAAGAATAAGCCCTTTGTTTTTTTGTTTATTGCCAACTTTAACCGGAGCGAGCGCACCTTCGGTGGGAATAATAAAGGGCCGCTCTTTAGGGCTGTCATGTTTGGGGATAAGAACAAAATCAAACCACCTGCAGGGCAAGCTGGGTTTCATAAGTATCACACTCAGGCCGCCATATTTTTTTTTCGCCCGTAGTAATGCAACATGGGTGGCATGGCCCGCTCCAATTAAAAGCTTGGGCGTAGAGCGCTTGCTTAAGGTGGAACAGATACTCTGGCTTTGTTGTAGGCGCTGAAAAAAGGAGCCTTGTAGCGCAATCGTTTCGACGCTTACGGCGGTGATGTCTTGTAAGCCTTGAATAAGCCCTTGGCTTTGTTTTTCGTGGCCGGGCTTTCCATCGATAAAACGCCAGATAATGAGGGGGGTATTGGGCATAGGGTAGGGGAGGTCTGTCATAGTTTAAATTTACGGTAACTATTCAGCGTATTCTGTAACGGTTCAGATGGCGTTCAAATGTGAGCAGAACAAGGCGAAAACGTGCGTTTATAAGGTTAAATAATCATTTTTTAACGCCGATATGCGCGAATTTGAGCGTGAGCTGAACAGTTACCAAGTTTATAACGTATTCTAGCAGTCAGAACGACCTAAATCATTAGAGGAGGTGTTGTGAGCTATGAAGGCCGTTATTCAGCGTGTTAAACATGCCTCAGTTGAGGTGGATGGAAATATTGTCGGCAAAATTGATCGGGGTTTGTTGGTGTTGTTGGGTGTCGAAAAAAATGATGACTATGCCTTGGCAGATAAACTATTAAACAAGGTGCTGGATTACCGCGTGTTTCCAGATGATAACGACAAAATGAACCTCAGCTTGAAAAATATTGGTGGTGAGCTTTTGGTGGTGCCGCAGTTTACGGTAGTCGCCGATACACAAAAGGGTTTGCGTCCCAGCTTTAGCCCCTCTGCACCGCCGGATCTCGGGCGGGAGTTATATGAATACTGGGTAGATGAAGCGGGGAAAAGTATCCGCGTTGTTGCAACAGGGCAGTTTGGGGCAGATATGCAAGTTTCCTTATTGAACGACGGCCCAGTGACATTCATTTTGGACGTGGCTAAGGGGGCTTGAAGGTAAGCCCCCTTAAAAGGTTGTTTTTTTGGTAACTATTCAGCTCATGCTCAAATTTGAATGCCATCTGAACTCTTACAGAGTTCGCTGAGTAGTTGCGTTTTTTAAGAGGGAGAAATTAGAAAGCGTAAACGAGTGTTAGAGTCGTTTCGGTATCGGTTTCTTTCGTTCCGGCGGGAACTTCCGATGTGTTCTTAATAGTTAGAGACGCTTTCATTGCCAAGCTACCGTTAACCTGTGCTTTCACTGAGCTGACTGACTTACTTATAGTGATTTCTTCACCAATTTCAGATGTTAAGGTCTGTTGGAAGTGAGAGGTTTTGCTCAGTGCTAGGACATATTGGGCACCAATGCGAATCATGCCTTCGTCAACCGAGTCGCCATTGTCCAGTTCATTGATTCGATAACCAGGGCCAATTTCAACGTCTAGCGTTTGGTCATCTGTGTTAATCAAGCGGCGGCCGTAACCAACAGCAAGGCTGACTTGATAGTCGAAACCAGTGAAACGGTCATCGTCGTAGGTGCCAACAAGAAATGTAGAATCGAACGCGTTGAATTTATAGCTGGTTTTTCCGGAAAGGATATATTTTTCCGCAGACCTGACATCATCCGCGGAAGAGTTGAGAGCTTCTGCATGAATATTGTGACGCCAGCTTTTCTGCTCGTCATTTAAATCCATTTTAGCGCTGATGTTTTGTGTTTCGGTATTACCGTCTGTGAGGACCATACCGAGCTCTGCTTCTCCTTTCCAACCAAAAGGGGCTGCAAGCGCGGTAATGGGGCAGCCTATAATTAACAGGCCGCAGAGTAGGGGTTTGTTCAATGTTATTAGCTCCTAGAGTGGAATTTGAACGCAATCTGAATAGTTACAGAGTTCGCTGAGGTGTTACTGCTGATTCAACCCAGAAGTGTATAACGATTTACCCGACGAGTTCGCGTTATTCACCATCTATAGAATAAACCAGCAGAACATTCCCCGGTAATTCCCCAAAAAAGCCATAGCCTGAATTAATATATACGTGTCCATCGACGATAACTGGCCCGTCGGCATCAATTGAACCACCGTGGCCGGTTTCCCCTGATACGGTACTTACTTCCCGAGTCGTATCGACATCCCAAAGAAGACTGCCATCTTTGCTGGCATAGGCGCGCAGATGACCATCCAGGGAGCCAGCAAAAACCGCCCCAGGAATAGAGGTGCTGGCTGCAGAAAGAGCTGGCTCGCATTCTTCTTGATTAGAGCAAATTGCTTCGAGATTATTTTGCCAGATAATATTTCCAGTTTTAATATTTAAGGCCGTGAGACTAGGTTGTTTTGGATCCTTATTATCGGGGTCAACAGGGTTTAGCCCCGGCATTTCTGGAATATAATCGGAGTTCGGCACGAAGAGCATCTCACCTTCCACGCTCATTCCCCAGTGGATTCCACCCAGGGCACCGCCTCTACCGAGTTTCTTATTCCATACGACTTCACCATTGTCTGGGTTAAGCCCCCAGGTATCCGATGATTTTTGCCCAACCAGAAGTATATCTGTTCCATCCGATGCCGTTGCAAGAATGGGAGAGGCACCAACATCCAAGTCTTTACCGGGTTTGTCGGGGCAATTGATGCCAATACCTGGCAGGGAGCAGGCCATGTTCCAGGCATCATTGGCGGTAAGCTGCCGCTTCCACTTTATTTTTCCTGTATCCAAATCCATAGCAATGACAGCATCACTGCTATCGCTGGTGGGTTGAGAGTAATTTTCACCGGTCCCGACGTAGAGCACGTTACGCTTTATGTCGATGGTAGGGCTGTTCCAGATTGGGGCCCCAGAGGGGCCGTAACGCGAAACAAAAATGGCGTTAGAACCTTGGCGGCTTGCTTCATCCATTACATGCGTTTTCCATTTTATTTTTCCTGTTTTAGCATCCAGTGCGGCGACGGCCCCTCTAAAGTCACAGCAAGGATAAATAGGCGCACCGGCTAGAGCGACTTCGAACGAGGAAATGGGAACGTAGAGCGTACCATCGTGAAATTTTGGTGAGCCAGTAATGGTGGCCCCCATGTGCTCATCCACACTTTTTTTCCAGATAAGTTCTCCGTTATTGGCATCAAGGGCAAATGCATTGGCCCTAAAATCCCCGAAAAAAACCATATCTCTGCCATCTATATTTTTTGCCAGACTGATTGCTGTACGTATTTCCCATGTGGTGTCAAATTCCCAGCGGATACAGCCACTCTCTCTATCTAACGCATAGAGTGTTCCGCTGGAGCTACCAACATAAATAGTATCGTTTGAAATAGCGGGTTGGGAGCGAACCTTTGATGCGCCATCAAACCTAAAGGCCCACTTGAGTTTAAGTCGAGATATATCGTGTGGATCTAATTTTGCAACGGCGGATGAAATGAAGCGGGTATTTTTTACATCAAAACCCCAGCCTTGGGCGCGTATTTCGCTAATTGGGCTGCTTTTCTTGGTACATTCCTTTGCAAAACATAGGGATGGCAACAATAAAACAAATGTTAAAATAATTTTTGAATAAAATCTCATTCTGAGGTTTCCACATTTTAGCTGTTTTTATTTATAGGCAGTTTGAAACAAATCAATGAATAAATAAATTGTAATATGGCGACATTTTTTCTTGGTATGAAATAGATAAGGGATGTGTGGATGCCGGTGGTTATTTATGTGGTTGCTTTATTATAAAGCGTGAAACTAGCGCTTATTGAATATGGCGACATGTCGATACGGGTCATAAAACATGTTTAAAGGCGCAATATAACATTGTAACTTTTGTGCTAGCTGCTATTTAATAGGTATTGATATTTATTCTCACCGGAAGATAAAAACAAGGAATGTAAATGACCGCTTTAGCTAAAGCCATTGGTACAGCCCCTGACGACCTTCACATTACGCCACGGGAGATCGAGTTTGAATTTTCGGATGACAGTCCTCGATATTGGTATGGTAAAGATGCCTTCAAAACACATTTTTATAATGCTTTATTTACCTTGTTTCCACCGGGGGAGGATTTCTTTGTACGAAGTGTGCTGCATTATCGTGGGGAAATTGACGATGCTGTTATGCAAGAAGAAATTAACAACTTTGCCAGTCAGGAAGGGCTTCATTCAAGATGCCATGCTGACCACCTGGATATTCTTGAGCGACAAGGTTACACCAGTCTGAAACGCGAAAATAAACTTGTTGATGGCTTGTTGCATTTCCTTAACCGTAAAACACCAAGAAT
>JAESUE010000114.1 GCA_016763235.1 Pseudomonadales bacterium | reverse complement strand
CTGCATTCTGTCTATTGGATATAAAGCCCTTAAATGACGGTTGGGTTCACCACTGGAAGTGGGAGAATGATGAGTGGGAGTATGCTGCTGGTGGTTTGGATGTACTTGCGGATATCCTGTCAAAGAAACAGTGCAGTTTTGATATCGTGGCCCCTTTGGTTTATCGGCTTGCAGAAGAAATAGAAAATTGGGAGCAAGAGGTGCCCGTTAAAAGTATTCCATATGGCGTCTATATGAGGATGGGGCACTTTGCTCTTGTTGTAGGCGCCGTGGATATTGCTGAAGACATGTCGCGTGTTGCATGTGATGCTACGGGGGGAACTCTAGAGTGTTTAACGTTAGCGAGAGTCCTGGTGACAAAGGGGCAAACCAATGAGGCAAATGACATCGTTACGGTTTTGGAGGGTTCCAAGAGTGCATCTAGGTGGACGGGACAAATCAAAGCATTCCGCGAGTCGTTGCAGAATGGTGTGCGGAGCAACTAAGGTTATCTTAGTCTGGCTAGGCTTTTATATGTATCGTGGTTCTTGTTTGGAAGTTGTTTAAAGTATCTCTCTGAGGAAGCGGTTTTAATGCAGGCGGTTACGCCTAGGTAAGAAATGTAATCATGATCATAAAATATGGACATATCTCAGGTCTTAGTGATCTGCAGGGTTATTTATGAGCACCTATAACGAGTTGAAATTATCAGTAGTGATGCCTGCTAAAAATGAAGGGCTATCAATTGCTTCAGTTGTTAAGAATGTACTAAAAGTAGTGCCGCAAGCTGAAGTAATTGTTGTGGATGATGGGTCGACAGATGAGACGGCCTTTCTCGCAAATGACGCTGGCGCAAGAGTAATTTCTCATCCATATTCAATGGGAAATGGGGCAGCAATTAAGACCGGCGCAAGAAATGCAAAAGGCGATATCATTGTCTTTATGGATGCGGACGGTCAGCATAATCCTGATGATATTCCGCGGTTGTTAGAAGGTATTGCCAATGGTTATGACCTTGTGGTTGGCGCACGTTCAAGTAAATCACAGGCATCGATAGCAAGATTGGTTGCGAATGGGTTTTACAATAGATTTGCAAGCTGGATGGTAGGTCATCAAATTGACGACCTTACCTCGGGCTTTAGAGCCGTTGTCCGTGAAAAATTTATTCAGTTTTTATATTTATTACCAAATGGCTTCTCTTATCCTACTACTTCGACCATGGCCTTTTTTAGGGCGGGGCACTCCGTTGCGTATGTGCCAATAGTCGCTGAAAAAAGGATTGGGAAAAGCCACATTAGCATCTCTAAAGACGGGGTTCGGTTTTTGCTGATTATATTTAAAATAGGCACGCTGTATTCACCGTTAAAACTATTTGCGCCTATTTCCGTAATGTTCCTATTTTTAGGTATCGGTTACTACTCTTATACCTATTTCTTTTTTGATAGATTTACAAATATGTCTGCATTATTGATGATTTCAAGCCTGTTGTTTTTTGTTCTAGGTTTGATTTCAGAGCAAGTTAGTATGTTGCAGTATATGAATAATGAGAAGAAAGGCTGAAGTCCAAATAATGAGCAAGTTGCGTATCCTCGTGGTGACTACCTCTTACCCTATCAAGAAGGGCAGCGTAAGCGGGATATTCGTTAAAAGCCTTGTTAGTAGTATGACTAAAAAAGCGGATGTCACCGTAGTAACACCTGCGGACAAAGGTGAAAAAGGAGATGTTTCTAGCGGTACAGAAAAAATATTACTTTGTCATTACGCTCCTCCTCGGTTTCAGTCATTAGCGCATGAGCCAGGGGGGATTCCCGCAAAACTCCGAAACAATCGAATGCAGTTATTTTTTGTCCCATTATTACTCGCCTCAATGATGTGGCGTGTGTTTTTGGAGTCGAGGAAGCACGACATTATTTTTTGCAACTGGGCTATAACGGGGTTTATGGTTATTTTGCTTAAGGCTGTAATTAAGAAGCCAATTGTTACGACTTTGAGAGGCGAAGACGTAAAGCCAAATCCGGTGAGTAAAAATCAATGGCTTCTAAGAATCTGCTTAAAGTATAGCGACAAGATTGTATTGGTAAGCAATGAAATGTGTGAGCAATTGGCTAAGGAGTATCCTCAGTATGCATTCAAAATGCAGACAATATGTAATGGAGTTGATTTATCCTTTTTAGATCAAGAGTGCCGATTTGATTCTGTGGATAGTATGTTGCGTTTGGTCGTTGTGGGTAGTCTTATTCCTCGGAAAAACCATATTTATATATTTCAAGCGTTATCAATTATAAAGAAAAGAGGGGGTTTCTTTCAACTTGATGTAATCGGAGATGGCGAGGAGTTAAATACTCTTATTGAGCAAGCGGTTAAATATGAAATTAGCGAGAATGTAGTTTTTCAAGGTACTTTAGCGCCGGAAAATGTGGCGAATGTACTTAGTACGTCGCACATTTTCTTAACGGCTAGCCTACATGAAGGGAGGCCTAATACAGTTTTAGAGGCGATGGCTGTAGGGTTGTGTGTTATTGCGAGTGATATTAGTGGCCATCGTGAGCTAATTAACGGTAGTGAATGCGGGGAGCTGTTTGAGCTTGGTAGTTCAGAATCTCTTGCAAATAGCTTGTACGCCCTCTTACAGGATCCAAAAAAAATACGTGCATACGGCCGTAACGGTAAGCAGTATGTATCAAGTTCCAGTTTTTCTTGGGATGATTGCTCTGTTGCTTATTTGGAATTGTTTCGCCAGATGATAAAACAAAAGCTTGTAGATGGACTCGGACAATATTGATTCACCTATAATATAAGCGGATATGTATTTTGAGTTCTCCAATCGTTTTTTTACTTCCTTCTCTTGCACATGGTGGTGCGCAGAAGGTTTTTTTAGATATCACTACGTATTTGGCAGCTTCTAGGGGGAATGTAAGGTTGCTCGTATTGGATCGGGATGGGGAGTTGCTAGGCGGCCTACCCGATTCATTAGATGTTGTTTTTTTAGATGAGTCTATTCGTCATTTGGGCTTATTTAAGAGGGTTGTCCAGTATTTTCGGCTTCGCAAATTAGTAAAAGAACTTAATGTCACAGAGGTTTATTCTACAATAACGGGCATGAATATTTTTGTGTTGTTATGTTTTTATTTTTCCAATAACCTGAAAGTAACTGTACGAGAAGCGACTTCTTTTGAGAATTATTCTAGCGTTGTTAAATCTGTTTTAGTTCGTCTACTGTATCCGCGAGCAAATAAAATTATATGTACTTCTGAATATATACGAAACCAGCTGTCGACACTTCGCGGTCTTGATGTCCGTAAATTGATCTTTCTGCCAAATCCGATTGATATTGAAAAAGTGAGAAACCTTTCCGCTATAGAGTGCAAAAATGAATGGGCCGATGGCGGTTATAGGGTTATATCAGTTGGTAGATTAATAAAAGCGAAAGGATTTGATGTGTTAATCAGTGCGTTAGCGTTATTAAGAAAAAATTTGGACTGCCAGCTTTTGATAGTCGGTGACGGGCCGGAAAAGAAAAATCTTGAGAATCAGATTCAGGCGCTGCAACTACAAGGCCATGTTAAAATAATTGGTTATAAAAGCAACCCCTATCCCTATATGTATGCCTCCGATGTGTATGTTCTTTCTTCTAGATGGGAGGGTTATGTTAATACCCTTGTGGAAGCGATGATTCTCGGTATTGATGTTGTTGCGACAGACTGTAACAGTGGCCCTGGTGATTTAATAAGAGATAAGCTCGATTATGAGTTAGTACCAATAGATTCGGAAGAGGGCTTGGCAAAATCCATCCAGAAGACCTTGTTGAATCCCAGGGATACAACTATATTTGAAGAAATATTACAGAGACATTCTCTGCGCATTGCGGTCGGGAACTATATGGGTGAGCACGCTTGAAAATAGGAGGAGATATTGATTTTATTAAGAAATTATTTGCTCCGTTAAAAAACACTATATTTCACCCTCAGTGGTTATCTTATAGAGGAAAGGGCGTGCTGATTCAATGGTTGAGGCAGGTTCAGCCCGCTGAAACAGTTCTTGATGTAGGCTGCGCAAAACGGTGGGCAGAGGCTTACTTGCCTGCTTCGTGCCATTACGTTGGCTTAGATTATTTAGAAACAGCGACAGAGCGCTATAACAGCGAAGCCGATGTGTATGCAACCGCTACTTCACTGCCACTTAAAGATTGTTCAGTTGATACGGTAATAATGTTTGATGTTTTAGAGCATATAAACAGTAGTAGTGTGGCGCTAGCTGAGGTGAGCAGAGTATTAAAGCCCGGTGGCAAAGTGCTTGTGCAGATCCCTTATTTATACCCTATACATGATGCGCCATATGACTATCGGCGGCTAACTTCATTCGGCTTGATAGAGCTCGCAAGTCAGAATCATCTTAATATACAGTCGATGGATTATCGAGGGCAGCCGCTTGAAACAGCGATTTTACTTACGAATATTGCATTGGTTAAATCTACCGTTAATTTATCAGAAAAATATCCCGCTATAAAAATTATTGGGTATGTTCTCGTTGGTATACTGACAACCATGCTTAACTGCGTTGGATGGATGGCTTCTATAGCGCTGCCAAAAGACAGTTTGATGCCATTTAGCTACCATTTCATTTTGTATAAATAATGCTTCTTTAATGAAGTAGAATCTGAAGTTTTGTTATTAGCTGCAAGACGGAGTTTGATGTGCGCTACCCTTATAACTATCTTTTAAACCAACTGGTGGAATATTAATGTGTGGGCTGGCTTTCTCTTTTGATCCTTCTAATTTAGAACCTGAATCCAGTAAACGAATGGCTTTGGCATTGAAACGAATGTATCCACGCGGGCCTGATGCACAAGAACAATGGCACGAAAATGGTGCAACAGCCGGACATGTACGTTTGTCGATCGTCGATTTGGCTGGTAGTGCTCAGCCAATGCATTCACCAGATGGCCGCTACACAGTCGTATTTAATGGTGAAATCTACAATTACCAGGGTTTACGAGATGAATTGACCAAAAGCTGGTTATTTCAGACAGAAGGCGATACCGAAGTATTATTGG
>JAESUE010000113.1 GCA_016763235.1 Pseudomonadales bacterium | reverse complement strand
TGATTCAACGCCTAATAACAGGGCATAATGATCTTCAATTTCCATAGAACAACTTACCGCTTTTAATTTTTCTATAAAATGCCATATTTCTTGTCTATTTCACACAGATTTACGAAGAACCATAATAATGAGGTTATATGGCAGCGCAACCAAACCCGCCCGATAGTGTCATAGTGTGGGACAAGTTTGTAAGAGTATTTCATTGGTCGTTAGTGACGGGTTTCGCCTGTGCCTATCTATCCGCTGAATTCAATGTGATAGACCTGCATGAAATAGTTGGGTATGGATTAATCTTTTTGCTGCTCTCCCGTATTGTCTGGGGATTTATCGGCAGCCCTTATGCGAGGTTTGCCTCTTTTTTATTTCCTCTTCGTACCACGCTCAACTACGTTCAGTCATTGCGCTCGGGGGAGCCAGCGCATTATTTAGGGCATAACCCGCTGGGAGCGATAATGGTATTTACGCTTCTGCTGGGTCTTGGGTCACTTTTTATTACAGGCCTGATCACCTTGGCGGGTATAGAGTTTGAAGGGCCTTTGTTATTACTGGCCAATAGGCTGAGTGATTCACAAACTTACCTTATTCAAAATACACACGAAATAATAAGCACCGTAATGTTAGTGCTTATTTTTCTGCATGTCGCCGGGGCAATTAGTGCAAGCATTCAGCACAAAGAAAATCTTATTCTCTCCATGTTTACGGGGCGAAAACGAACACAAGTTAATTCAGCTAATCACACGGAAGAAAAGTAAATGAGAAATACGAAGAAAAAAAGTTTGAAAAAAAATATCGGGGCGCTCTTATGCCTAGGGGCCTTTTCATTAAACGCCTTTGGTGCTGAATCAATATTTGACCTCAGTATTCCTGAGTCGGTATTTCCGATTGTTGCAATGGGTGATAATCAGGGGGATAGTGAATCTTTTAAGGCGTTTAACGTAAAAGAACATGAGGAATTTAAAGTCCCCATGTTTACGGGAAATAAAGTGCATCAGTATTTAGGCATTGGAGCCTTGGCGTTAGTCGCATTAGCCGCTGTTTCACCTAAAGAAGAAGATGGCGCACACGAATACTTTGCTACAGGCTCGGCAATTCTAGCGTCTGCCGCAGTGACAACGGGGCTTGTCTATCATTGGGATGATGTCGACCTCAGTGACGGCTTGAGTGACCCCGACAACTTGCACAGGATGCTTGCCGGTTTAGGCGCGTTGGCAATGGTCGCTGCTGTAGCGCAAGCACCCGATGGTGGTCATGCAGGTCTTGGTGCAATTGGGGGCCTTGCTATGGGCGCCGCGATAAAAATAACCTGGTAAAGGAGAACATCATGTTGCGAAAAATAGCATCAACGCTCATTATTTTTTTTCTAATACCCCAATGGGTTTACGCTGAGAGCGCAGCCAAAGAACTGCAGAGCTTGTATGCGACGCAAGGGGCCGACGCCTATTCCGCAAAAACGGGAGGTTCAAAATGGAAGAGAGAGGTAGCAAGTAAAAATGGTGATAATCGCTCTTGCTCCACTTGCCACACTGCTGACTTAAGGCAATCTGGCAAACATATCAAAACCAAAAAGGTTATCCAGCCTATGGCATTTAGTGTAAACAAAGATCGCTATACCAAGACGAAAAAAATAGAGAAATGGCTTAAACGAAATTGTAAATGGACTTGGGGAAGGGAATGCACTGCCCAAGAAAAAGGTGATTTTCTTGAATACTTACTTGCCCAATAATAGGAGAACCTGAGCATGAAAAGACAACTTATACTTATCTCAGTACTAGTCAGTGCCAGCGTAGTCACTTCCGTAAGTGCCAGCGAAGAGGAAAGCTTCGGCAAGTGGGTAATGTCGATATCACGCACTAAAGAAGTAAAAGCCGTTAATAATGAGCTTTACGCAGAAGAATGCGGCGCTTGTCATTATGCTTATCCACCTGGCTTATTACCGATTCAATCGTGGGAAAAACTGCTTGATGCCAAAGCGCTAGAAGATCACTTCGGCGAGAATGCTGAGCTGGATGAGGCAGATCTGGCAAGCTTGCAAAAGTATGTTTACGCAAACAGCGCCGAAAAATCATACTATAAACGTGCGCGTAAAATCACCCGATCAATTTCTGAGGGTGAAGCACCCTTGCGAATTACCGAGGTGAAATACATAAAAAGAAAACATCATGAATTGACCGAAGAAATGGTCAAAGGAAATAAAGATGTGAGTTCACTCAGCAACTGTAATGCTTGCCATACCCAAGCAGAAAAAGGAATTTTTGACGATGATACCGTTAACATTCCTAATTTTGGTGAGTGGGACGACTAGGGGGATGTTTTTTTCTGCCCTTATAAATATTGGCGGGGGCTAATTTTAACTATAGGTATGAGACTAAAGCACCTTCATTGATTCCGCTCCGTGGAATAATGAAGGTGCTTAGTAATACCGACTATTGTTAATAGGCATTAGACTCCTATCGTCTAATATTACGAAAATACCTTTCGTTAGCTTTTCTATCTCCATCGTTGCAGGCATATAAGCGGGGGAAGCCTCAGTGAGCTGTCGCCAAGCTTCTACGAAATATAATCAAAGAAATAACAACAAACACCAGGCCAATAAATGTGATAGCTAAAAAGTGCGGCCATACAATATCAAAACCAGCGCCCCGGTAAAGTATTGCCTGAGAAATGCGCACATAGTGGGTGGTGGGGGCGGCTTGCATAATAGTTTGAATAATATCCGGCATACTTTCGTAAGGCGTGACGCCGCCGGAGAGCAACTGCATGGGCATAATCAATAGCATCATTAACAGCCCCAGTTGAGGCATCGTGCGTGCCACCGTGCCTAGGAAAATACCTAAGGAGGTAGTAGAGAACAGCATTAAGGCGGTACCAAATAAAAATAAAGGAACCGACCCAGCGATGGGCATTTTTAATATGCCTTGAATAATGAAGTGCAAAGATAGCGCTGTAGCTACCAATACCACCAGCCCCATTGCCCAAATTTTGGAAATCATGATTTCAGAAGGTGTTAAGGGCATGACCAGTAAATGTTCGAGAGTACCGTGTTCGCGTTCTCGAATAAGTGCTGCGCCGGTAAGGATTACCGAAAGCATGGCGATCATGTTAATCAGCTCCATTACACCACCAAACCATTCTTCTGTTAAAGTGGGGTTAAAACGCATACGGATAGCAATTTTGATCGGAAGATTTTGTTCTACGCGAACCCCATTTAAGTATTCATTTACTTCAGCGTTAATAATTTGTTGAATATAATTGGCACCAATAAACGCTTGGGTCATCTGGGTGGCGTCGGCATTTATTTGTAGTGCGGGCTGTTTACCCGCGAGAACATCACGATGAAAGTGAGGGGGGATATTCAGAGTAAAGGTATATTTTCCCTCATCGGTCGCCGAGTCAATTTCATCGAGATTAATTAGGTGAGGGGTTTTGAAACTTGGTGGATAAAAGGCGCTAATAAGTCGTGAGGAAAGAGGGGATTGATCTTCATCTACAATAGCGATGGGTGCATTATTGAGTTTTAATGATGCCGCTTTACCTGCAACAACAATCATAAAGCTGAATGCCAATAAGATGAGTATCATCAGCACTGGATCTCGATACAGGCTGCGCAATTCTTTTATTCCTAGGTTGTAAATGTTACCTAATTTATGGCGCATTATTTTTCCTGTTTCTTCAGTAATAACACACTTAAAATGGTTAGCACGGGAATAAATGCCAAGAGGGCTAAAAGTGGGCTATGTAAATCAGAAAATTCCAGCGCTTTGGTGAATGTACCTCGGCTGATGATGAGGAAGTAAGTAGTGGGGTAGAGTTTTCCTACCACTGCGGCCGCACCTTCTAAAGATGTGACGGGGCTGGTTAAACCTGAAAAAGTCACAGCAGGAATAAGTGTGGCGATCATCGTACCGAACATGGCGGCAATTTGGGTGCGCGTAAATGCGGACATCAATAAACCCAAACTCGTTGTACTGGTGACATACAGTAATGCACCGAGCGTCAGGGTTAATGCACTGCCTTTTATAGGGACACCAAAAAAATAAATAGCCATAAATACAAGATTAAAAAATTAATCATCGCCAAGCCGATATAGGGCAGTTGTTTCCCTAGCAGGAATTCCAAGCGGGTAACGGGGGTGGCATAGAGGTTGGTAATGGAGCCCAGTTCTTTTTCGCGCACCACACCCAAAGCCATTAGCATTGCGGGAATCATTACCAGCAATAGCGGGATAACAGCAGGCACCATGGCATACAAACTTTTGAAATCTTGGTTATAGCGGTAACGGGTTTCCAATTCTACGGGGCCAGTTTGTGGCAAATGGCCAAAATTACGAATCATCAAATCGCTAATATAGCTGTAATGCATACCCTGTACATAACCCGAGATATTTTCAGCACGAAAGGGCATGGAGCCATCTATCCATACACCCACTTCTGGTGCGCGTCCGCGTCGTAGCGCCTTGCCAAAACCAGAAGGGATTTCCAAGGTCAAGCTTAGTTCGCTGGAACGCATACGTTGATCCAACTCTATATCACTGCGTATATCAGGGTGCTTTACGAAATAGCGTGAACCGGCAATGTTCTGAATATAGTCCCTGCTTTCGGGGCTGTGATCTTGGTCGTAAACTGCAAAAGGAATGTTGTCGACGTCCATATTAATGCCATAACCGAGCACAAACATTAAAATAACGGTGCCGAATAACGCGAATCCAAGACGAATGGGATCGCGGGAGATTTCCAGGGTTTCTCGATAGGCGTAACCCAATAAACGCGTTAAATTAAATTTTCTTGAGACCTGGCGCGTCTTTTGTTTTTTTCCTATCTTCGGCTTAGCGTGTATTGTTTTTTCGGCAGCGCGGGGTTTTTCAGATGTATTATCTGCTTTCTGCAAATAACACACAAAGGCATCATCAAGGTTTTCAGTCTGTGTGTGTTTGATTAATGCGGTGGGCGTATCGGTGGCAAGAACTTTACCCGCGTGCATTAAGGCAACGCGGTCGCAGCGTTCTGCCTCATTCATAAAATGGGTGGAAACAAAAATGGTGACACCGTCATTTCTAGAAAGGGCAATGAGTAATTCCCAAAATCCATCGCGGGCGATAGGGTCAACGCCGGAAGTAGGTTCATCTAGAATCAATATTTCCGGTTCATGGATAGTGGCGACGGCCAGTGACAAGCGTTGACGAATTCCCAGGGGCAGCTTGTCGGTAAGTTCATTGCTATAGGTTTGTAGATCAAACTGTTGTACGAGTTTTGAAATGCGCTCTTTTGTCTTTTCCGCACTTAGGTGAAAAAGTCGGGCGTGGAGATCAAGGTTCTGAAGAACCGTTAGCTCGCTGTACAAAGAAAATGCTTGTGACATAAAACCCACGCGTTGGCGGGTTTTTAAATCACGTGCGTCCAATGGATGGCCAAAAAGACAGGCTTCGCCGGAGCTGGCGGGTTGAAGCCCTGTTAGCATTTTCATCGTGGTGGTTTTGCCGCATCCGTTGGAGCCGACAAAACCGAATATTTCTCCTTGTTCGATTTCAAAGCTTACTTGATCTACGGCGGTAAAGTTACCAAAGCGTTTGCACAATTTATTGGTTTTTATAGCAGGTGGGCCACCATTTAAAATTTTTCGAGGTGGAATAATAAGGGTTTTGTGAGAGCCGCGTTTTTCTTTTGGCAGCAGCTGAATAAAAGCGCTGTCAAGATCATTAATTTTGAGATCGGGGCTGCTTTTCTGGGCCTGCTCCATTAATGCTTGCGGGCTACCGCTGGCGAGAATTTTTCCATCGTCCATTGCTGCCAGCCAGTCAAAGTCTTTCGCTTCATCCATGTAGGCGGTAGAAACCAGTACACTCATCGGCTCTGGTGGAGTTGACGAACCTAGCGCCTCATTGGGCTGGCGCTGTCTTATGCGGTTAATCAGGCTCCAGAATTGGCGTCTTGAAAGCGGGTCTACGCCGGTGGTGGGTTCGTCAAGAATAAGCAGTTCTGGGTCATGGATTAAAGCGCAACATAGGCCGAGCTTTTGTTTCATCCCACCGGAAAGATTACCTGCTGCTCGGTCTCTAAAAGGGGCTAAGCCAGTGCTTTCCAATAACTCATTGATGCGCCATTGGCGCTCTTCTCGGCGCTGGCCAAATAGTCGACCGAAAAAATCCACGTTTTCGTAGACTGACAAACTCATGTAAAGATTTTTACCCAGGCCTTGAGGCATGTAGGCGATACGGGGGCAAACCGCTGAACGGTGGCGAGACTTGCTCATATCGCCATTTAGCGTGATTACGCTGCCAGTTTGCACTTCGCGAACCCCGGCAATTAAACTCATTAAGCTTGATTTGCCAACGCCATCTGGGCCAATAATCCCGACCATGCAGCCCGAAGGAATGTTGAGGTTTATCTCGGACAGAGCGTTTGTTTTTCCATAACGGTGACTAATGCCACTGAGGCTGGAAACAAAGCGTGTGTTTGTTTGTCCATCAGTATTTTTATAAACATCATCGTTTTGCGTCGAAATTTTACTCATAGTGAGTGCGCTGAATTATGGGGAGGGTGAGTTTTTAACTTGAAGATATTCAGGCCATTCGATATTTTTATCGAGCCGAATGACTGCTTCGCTCGGCAGGCCGGTTTTTACCTGGTTAAGATCGCGATTAAGAAACTCAGTATTTATTTTTAGCTTTACACGAAACATCATTTTCTCCCGTTCTTCACGGGTTTCCACTTGGCGTGGGGTGAACTGTGCCCGAGGTGAAACAAAGCTCACTGTCGCTGGAATCGGTTCGTCGGGAAGGGCATCTAAAATAATGCGCGCCTCGGCACCTAGGGCGACCTTGCCTACATCTTTTGTTGGCAAGTACACGTTCATAAATACATCGCTTAAATCAAGCACCGTGGCTACCCGCCCCCCAGGGCCGACAACTTCGCCCGGCTCAACCAAACGATAGAGGACTCGGCCATTAATGGCCGAGCGTAAGATGCTATCTTCAAGATTTGAATTAATGGTTTCCAGTTGCGCAATGGCGGCATTGATGGCAGCCCCTTGCATGATAACTTGGGCCCGCGCCGCAGCAACACCGGCTGCGGCT
>JAESUE010000112.1 GCA_016763235.1 Pseudomonadales bacterium | reverse complement strand
TGGCTACGAACCAGGCGGTCGCACGTTCGAATCGTGCCGGGCGCACCATATTAAAAGGTTTAGTCCTCTGGGCTAAACCTTTTTTTATTTCTAGCAGCGTATTTGTTCAAACAAGGGTCAATAGAGGCACCCCCTTTCGTGTTTATTGATAAATCCTAAGCCAATACAATGCCGCATGAATAGTTACGATTAATATACGTCTAGCTTCGATCTTTCCGTTATGCCCTTCTTTACTTAGCGTCAGCCAAAACTGTTTTAGCAGTCTGGTAACTACTCAGCTCACGCTCAAATTTGTGCATAACGGTGTTAAAAAATGATCATTTATACGCATAAACTCACATTTTTCGCCTTGTTTTGCTCAAATTTTAACGCAACCTGAACAGTTACAGGGTTCGCTGAGTAGTTACGCAGTCTGTTAAAAAGCTCCAGGCGCCAACCTTTTCTTGATTTAGGTGTAAAGCTCTGGCGAATCGATCTGTCGGTAAGCCTAATTATCCGGAGATATAAAATTGATATTTCGAATTGGACTGGGTCTTTCTATGGTGATCTGTTTGGCCATGAGTTCGCTTTTGCCAGCTGAAGATGCAATCAAAGGCGCTTCTGTGGAGGAGGCGTTGTTGCTTGGTGCGGTACGTCTTCAGGTGGCATCGATGAACGAGGAGAATTTAGATGCATATGTTGAGGGGATGCACCCCAAAGCACCAATTTATGAGCGCTACAAAACTATAATGGGGCAGCTTTTTGCTGTATACGACCTTAGTACGCGAGCGGAAGGAATAAGGGTGCTGTCTGTTGATAAGGATTACTCAGTGGTGAGATTAACCTTGAGTAAGCGGAAAATAAAAGGGCGTGCGCGCTTTGTAAGCTCGATAACCGACTCCTTATGGGTTTACCGGAAAATGGATGGCTCATGGCTGCTGTGGTCCACGCTGAAGTTGTCTCTCTAACGGCGCGACTTTCATCAAAGTGTTGTGTTTTTTGGCTGCGTTATAATTCTGCTATAGCCCTTGATGGGGTTTTGATTTACATAAACCTCAGGTCTTGGTCCAGAGCTGATTTCTTCTTTTCTCGTGTGTAGCAGTGCTTCATTTGTCTTTTTCTGAAAAAGCCCCAGTTGATGAAGGAGGGTGCCTAAGTCCTGCGTTAAGGCTTCTAGGTTTTGCGCGCAAGACCGCTTTTATGTCGTGGTTTTCCCTGATCTTTAGCTTGGTGAGTACTTTTTGGTAGCGCTCTAGCGCTCAGCTTTGAAGACATGAGTCGCTAAATTACTTGATGGTTGAGGTTAACCTTAAGAGATTAATGAGATATTAGTTTTAATTGTTAATTGGCTTAACTCTTAATGCATTGTTTTAATTGGTTATTATTTCTATGCATAAGTTGCGGTGATCACAAATGTTTCTTTTAGTGTTTTCGCTTTATTTTTTTGGGGAATGTTGCGATACTGTTGCCCGTTCCATATGGCGCGCTTTTACTTTTAAGTGGCTATAAGATTGAATGTAAATTTTTTTGAGTTGTTTTTACATCTAATAATTAAAACGTGGAGAAAAATATATGGCAGTTATTGCTGATAAGCCTACGGGCAATGTTGATAGTGCAGATAGAACTTTAATGCAGCGTTGGTTATTCCCTTACCAAGCTGATGGCCTTCCAAAGGCTCCTGTAGCTTTTTTTGTGGCGCTTCTTGTAATTGCTGCGATTGCTTTGGGTTTGTATAGATGGTACATGGAGGCAACTGCATTTACGGTTGGCTTGGATTACTTTGAGCCTGAATTTCAAATATATTGGATGAGCTGGTTTTATGGTCAGCTTGGTGTTTTAGGCGTTGTTGGAGCTACCGCTATTCCTTACCTGTGGTTTACTCGGCCTACAAGAGAAGAAGTAATGGCTATGCCGGCTAGAGATGAGCTAGGTGTCTATGTGCTTATCTTTACAGCTTTGGGTGTATTTAGCGTATTGGTTCCTTGTGTTCTAGGTATTTGGGTTGAGGCTGATGCTGCATGGCATCAAGTGACTATTCGTGATACTGATTTTACGCCTACTCACATTCAGCTTTTCTATGGCCTGATTCCGGCGCTTGGGCTTGTTATTATCCTTGGAGCAATTTGGTTGCACACCCGTATGCCAAATTATGTAGGCAGGGTATCTATTCCTTTATTCATAGTTGCTGCTTCTCCCGTATTGATTATGCCTAATTTGGGTTATAACGAGTGGGGACATACTTTTTTCTATGCAGAAGAGTTATTCGCTGCACCAGTTCACTGGGGATTTGTAGTGTTGGGATGGGGCTTGTTTGCTATAAGCGGGTTTCTTCTTGAAAGTCTTAATAGAATTTTGGTATTAACTAAGTTAACGAAGACGGATGCAGCAGCATAGTGATAGCGCTGTTCGTTTGATCATTGATGTGATATGAAAAAGGGGCTTCGGCCCCTTTTTTGTTTTTTGTATCTAGAAGTGGATTTCTTTAGCTCCTTCCTCTAATATCTATGGCAGCTTTACAAGCTATAAAAGCGAAGTGGCAAGAATATAATTGTGACTTACGTGCAAAAATAAAAATAACAGTTATTAAAAAATTATAAAAAAAGAGGATTAAAGGTATGGCAGTTATCGCTGGTAAGCCTGCGGGCATAGTAGATGGTTCTGATCGGTCATTAATGCAAAGGTTGCTTTTTCCTTATACTAAGGATGGCACGCCAAGATCACCAATTGTATTTTTTGTAATAGTACTGGCTATCATTCTCCCGTTATTAGCGGGTTACAGATGGTATATGGAAGCAACTGCATTCACAGTTGGTTTGGATTATTTTGAACCTGAGTTTCAAATATATTGGATGAGCTGGTTTTATGGCCAGTTGACGTTGTTTACTGTTATTGGCTCTGTTGGATTACCTTGGATGTGGCTTACTCGGCCTACAAGAGAAGAAGTGATGGCTATGCCTGCAAGAAATGAATTAGGTGTATACATGCTTATCTTTACTGGTCTGGCAATGTTAAGCATTTTGGTTCCTCTCTTTTTAGGTATATGGACTGAGGCCGATGCAGCATGGCATCAAGTAACTGTCCGTGATACTGATTTTACGCCCACTCATATCCAGCTTTTCTACGGTGTGATTCCAGCGCTTGCGGTTGGAATTGTGTTTGGTTTGCTTTGGTTGCATACTCGTATGCCTAACTATATAGGACGCGTTTCTGTCCCATTGTTTATGGTTGGTGTAGCACTTTGTTGATCATGCCTAATCTCGGTTATAACGAATGGGGCCATACTTTCTTCTATGCAGAAGAGTTATTTGCTGCACCCGTTCACTGGGGATTCGTTATGCTAGGATGGGGGCTGTTTGCTATAAGTGGTTTCTTCCTTGAGAGTATTAACCGAATTTTGATTTTAACTAACATAGTAAAAGACAAGAAAGCTGTTGCGTAATATAGCTATCCCGTTTGTAACTATTCAGCTCACGTCCAAATTCGCGCATAACGGCGTTAAATAATTAATTGTGGTTGCGGAAGCAAGATTTGAACTTGCGACCTTCGGGTTATGAGCCCGACGAGCTACCGAACTGCTCTATTCCGCGACATTTTGTAGATTAGTTCAT
>JAESUE010000111.1 GCA_016763235.1 Pseudomonadales bacterium | reverse complement strand
TTGCTTGGCCCTTCTGGCTGTGGAAAAACCACCCTACTAAGAGCCATTGCTGGTTTTTTACCCATTCGGCAAGGCCTCATCACTCTTAAAGGGGAGGAAATTAGCAGCCCGAAAAAAACACTTCGCCCTGAACAACGCCATATTGGTATGATTTTTCAGGATTATGCCCTCTTCCCTCACCTCACTATTATTGAAAATGTCTGCTTCGGCTTAAAAAATCATAAAAAAGATAAACATAAAAAAGCCATGGATTTTCTTGACCGCGTGGGGCTTGCTCCGCTTGCAAAACGCCACCCCCATGAGTTATCTGGTGGCCAACAACAACGCGTTGCCATTGCTAGAGCATTAGCCCCTGAGCCAGGCATTTTATTAATGGACGAACCGTTCTCTAATCTCGACACCGAGTTACGCAAACGCCTTTCCTCAGAGGTGCGTGAATTACTGAAACAAAATGGCACCACCGCCATCCTCGTCACCCACGACCAGCAAGAAGCCTTCGCTGCTGCCGATAAAATAGCAGTGATGAAAAATGGGGAATTACAACAGTGGGACACACCTTTTAACCTCTATCACAAACCTACAAACCGTTTTGTCAGCACCTTTGTCGGCGATGGCCAGTTTATTCCCGGCACAGTAAGCAACGAACAATCGATAGAGAAGGAAGCAGGTGTAATGAAAAGCCAAATAAATACCCACTGGAAAAAGGGGGATCAGGTAGAGGTTTTAATTAGGCCCAACGACATTCGCCCTCATCAAGAAAGCCCCTGCAAAGCAGAAATTGTATCTAAAACTTTTGCTGGCTCTACAATTATTTATTCTCTCAAACTCCCCAAGGGTTACCTACTCGACGCCCGCTTCCCCAGTAATTTAAATTTCAACATCGGTGACATTATAGGTATATCGATTGATATTCCGCACCTCACCACATTTAAAGTTACTCACTAAATCCATAGTAGAAATAGCGCACAAGTCAGAAAGCATCAGCCGCTTTATTTGTACGTCTGCCTTATGCTAGTCTTCAAAAGATTCTCTCGCAGAGAATACAAAATAATAAAAGCGACTATTCAGCGAACCCTGTAACAGTACAAATTGCGTTCAAATTTGAGCGTGAGCTGAGTAGTTACAGAGTTCGTTAATAACATCCAGACAGGATGGTTATCCTAACTTAACCACTTAGAGGCCTTTTTCATAATCCCTAGCACTCTTTCTGGATACGGCCCACCAAGAAGAGAAGTGGGTGAAAATCTGGCGCTAGACATTTGTACCGCTTTTTTGTGGGAGAACTCACAGAACCCATCAAAACCATGATATGCGCCAATACCGCTATCTCCCGTGCCACCAAAAGGCATATTCATATTAGCAAGGTGAACCACTGTATCATTGACACAAGCGCCACCAGCGATGGTTTCATTCATCACCTTTTCACCTTGTTTTTTATCGGAATCAAAATAATAAAGAGCCAATGGACGAGGGCGCGATTTCACAAAACGGAAGGCCTCATCCATGCTCTCAACGCCTTTCACAGGCAACACTGGCCCAAAAATCTCCTCCTGCATCACCCGCATATCGTCAGTGGTATCAGTGATAATAGTGAGAGGAATAACACGTGAACCTTCAGGAATAGTTTCATTACGCGGGTTAACCTGTACGGCTGAGGCGCCCTTTTCACGCGCATCTTCAATCATTGAGTTCACGCGCTGATAATGACGGTCATTGACGATCCACGTCATATCTTGATTATTGACAACACTCGGGTAACGCTTGGTTGCCGCCGCCTTAAATTCCTCGACAAGTTCACTGGTGCGGTTTTTATTTATAAGAACGTAATCCGGTGCAATACACGTTTGGCCTGCATTCATCGACTTACCCATCATCACCCGAGCAACCGCTTCTTTTATGGGAAAGTTATCCGCAATAATAGTAGGAGATTTCCCACCTAGCTCAAGGGTAACTGGTGTCAGGTTCTTCGCGGCAGCGACCATAACACGACGGCCAATTTCGGTGTTTCCGGTATACATTAAATGATCATAAGGCAACGAAGAAAAATCAACTGCGACCTGCACATCACCAGTAACCACCTTGATGTAATCATCCGAGAAATTGCGACTAATTAATTCTGCCAAAACTTCAGCCGTTCGAGGCGTCATATCCGAAGGTTTAATCATCGCATGGTTTCCTGCCGCCAAAACCCCAATCAAAGGAGAGAGTGTAAGCATAACCGGGTAATTCCAAGCACCCATTATTCCAATAACACCTTTAGGTTGATAAATAATTCGGCCACCAGGAAGCCCGCCAAAAGGTGGCTTTTTAGGCTTCGCCCATTTTTTGATTTTACCCTTGGTCATTTTGATTTCAGCCAGCACGCCTAAAACTTCCGTTGCATAGGTTTCGTGAGGGGATCGATGTCCAAAGTCAGCCTGCACAGCTGCAACCAATTTCTCTGAATATTCTCCCACCGCCTTAGCAAGGGTTTCCAAGGCACGCACACGATCTTCTACGGAAGGAATACCACGCTGCAGAAATGCGTCACGTTGTTTTTCCAGAATGGGCAACAATGGATTGTTTTGTTGTGTAAGCTGCTCATCTGAGCGAGGGGGGCGGATTGAAACGGGAGATGGTGTGCTCATTATTATTTTTCCTTTTTCTTTTATTGTTATCTGATTATTATAAAATTGGCATTTAGTGACCACAGTATTTTATATACGCAAACTATATAAGTGTTTTAAATACCACAGATATAACCGCGATCAAAGGTTTAATGTAGACAATAAAACTGCAAACGGCACTCTGATACAAACAACTTACAGGGATACTTTAATGAAGATCAAAAAAACACCACCTTTAACCATGCGCTCGATCACCTTTGCTATTTTCATCAGCCTATCAAGCTCGATTATAGCCGGGGACGCCAGCCTGACAGAGGCTGTTGCTTCGAATCAGCGTAGCCCAGAGCATACACTCAGGGATGCATATCGACACCCACTGGACACACTGGTATTTTTTGGAATAAAGCCTTCGATGACTGTCGTAGAAATATGGCCAGGGACAGGTTGGTATACAGAGATACTCGCGCCCTACCTCAAGAAAGAGGGGACATTTTACGCAGCCCACTTCCCAGAAAAAACAAAGGTGAAATTTTTCAGCATTTACCGAGAGAAGTTTAAAAAGAAGTTAGCAGCTCAGCCCGCTCTATATGAACAAACAACGCTTACCGAGTTTTCAAGTAACGCTTTATCTGAAATCGCCCCCAGCAACAGTGCTGATATGGCATTGACCTTCCGTAATGTCCACAATTGGCTCTCCTCCGGCAGTGAAAAACTAGCCTTTTCATCCTTTTATAATGCGCTGAAACCTGGTGGCATTCTCGGTGTTGTAGAACACCGTGCAAAACCTAATACAAGCACTGAAGATATGAAAGTATCCGGGTATGTCACTGAGGAATATGTCATTCAACTCGCAAAATCGGCAGGATTCAGGCTGTTGGAGAAATCAGACATCAACGCCAACCCCAAAGACAGTGCCGACCACCCTAAAGGTGTATGGACTCTTCCCCCCACTTTGCGCTTAGAAGAAAAAAACAAAGATACGTATCTGGCTATCGGTGAAAGCGACCGAATGACCCTTAAATTTATAAAACCTGAGTAACTATACTGCGAGAAAATAGCGCTCAAACTGCCAATTTATTGCGTGTAAACTCCGTTTTTTCGTCCAGA
>JAESUE010000110.1 GCA_016763235.1 Pseudomonadales bacterium | reverse complement strand
TAATTAATCACCGACCAGTGCGCGAATAATTTTGCAACCGCGTAAGGACTTCTCGGGTAAAACGGTGTTGTTTCTGTTTGAGGAATGGCCTGTACTTTACCGTATTGCTCTGAAGTACTCGCCTGGTAAAAGCGTATCGACTTGTCGACTATCCTCACGGCCTCGAGTAAATTTAAAACACCTAAACCGGATATTTGTGCGGTCGTTTGTGGTTGGTCGAATGAAACCCCCACAAAACTTTGGGCGGCAAGATTATAGAGCTCGTCTGGCTCTGTATATTCGAGCAAGCGGATACTACTGCCAAGATCCGTAATGTCATGTTCCAATAGCTCTAAATTCTTATGCTGCGCAATACCCAAAGACTCAAGCCGCCAAAAATTAACAGAGCTAGTTCGCCGATAAGTACCAAAAACTTTGTAGCCTTTTTCCAATAACAACTCAGACAGATATGCGCCATCCTGGCCCGTAACGCCTGTTATAATCGCCTTCTTCACTGTTGATATGCTCACTCTATTTAAATCAAAACTTAATCGACAAAAGTCATTCATTCGTACGCGCCAAACCCGCTACCTTTAACAAGGCATCAGCAGATAACTTCCAGCTATAACCCTCGCTAACTTGTACCGCTTGCCTGCAATGCCTACGCATTGCAGGCTGATCGTCCAATACCCTTGTCAAACCATCTGCAATACTGCGCACATCATTGGGGTCCACCAATTGAGCACAGCCTGCTGCCACTTCTTCCATACTGGTCCCTGCAGATGTAATCACAGGCACACCACTGGCCATTGCCTCCGCAACCGGCATCCCAAAACCCTCATAAAATGACACGTAAGCGAAGGCACTCGCACCTTGATACAGCAAGGGTAAATCACATTGGTCAACATAACCCAATTTGATCAATTCAGAATTTCGCTGCAAACGGCGAATGATTTTATCTGCTTCTGCATGTTGCCAACCCTGACAGCCAACCAACACTAAGGGGTATTTATTACGTAATGCCTGCGGCAAAAGAAGGTAAGCCTGCAGTAAGCCTTTGAGGTTTTTACGAGGCTCCAAGGTGCCAACGGAAAGTAAGTAATGATTTGGCAAATTGTACTTGCGGCGGAGACCGGCGAACTCTACCGGTGAATAACGATACCGGAAAATTTCACTGACACCGGGCCTTACTAAATCAATTTTACTCGCTGGCAAGCCATAAACGGCTTCTATCTCTGCCTTCATAAACCGAGAAATAGTCATTATTCGACTGGCATGACTCATTGTTTTTTCAATGCCATCGTTCAGCCAACGCTCTCTTGAGGCTGGCATGAGGCCCGGATAGCGCACATGACATAGATCATGAATATTCACTATTGAAGGTAACGAGGTTTTACCAACAACAAAATTCGGCTCCCAACACACTCCGTCGGGATAACGACTTGATATTTTCTTTAAATAGCCCTCCGACATAACATCACGTAAATGTTTTGCCCCCGGTATATGCTTTAAGCAAGCAACCAGCATCGAAGATGCCTCAGCAACCATTTTATTGGATGAAGGCCTACCGCTTCTCCTGGCCATCTTAATTATACTCGCCGAGTCATAACAACCTTTATAATTAAAACCATGTAACTGAGATGCTTTATTATTCAACGCTAAATGTGACAATATCTCGAGCGTGTAGCGGCCAATTCCTGTCAAACTGCCATTGAGAGAATTCAAATTTACGATTACGCTAACCGAGGGTGCCTGTTGTATGTTCGCATTTACGTCTACCATTTAATCAACACGCCAAACCTTGGCCTCGCCTTCTGGGATATTCCGATTTAGATATCTATTATAAAAATTTATTTTACGCGCGATCTTGAATAGCTTAGTAACCCGATAGCCATTGATTGATTTTTTCTATTTCCTGCTCTGTTATTAAGCCACTTACCTTGAGCAAGCGTGTGCGATTGAGCACATAAGCATAACGTGCATGATTTAAAGCCGTTCGTGAGTGAAATACGTTCCGCTGGGCATCTAACACATCAGCGCTGGTTACTGCGCCAAGCTTAAACCCTTCAACCATTGCCTGATGTGCCCTGTGTGACGAGTTAGACGCCTTCTTAGCAGCTTCGATACGCCTTACATTCACATTGGTTTGCAGCAGGGCATCTCGCGCCTCTCTAATGAGCGATCGATACGCAACTTCATAATCATAACGAGCCATCTTCAGGCGTTGTGTGGCCTCATTAATTTGCCCAGAAGTCACACCACTAGTAAACAGAGGCACAACCACATTGACACCTATGTAGTCAGTCGTGGTTTTAGGGCGTGCCGCATTCTCATAACCAATATCACTTTTTTGATGGCTTAGCTGCAAATCAACAACAGGTAAGCGGCTTGATTTTTTTTCTTTCAAGCCATAGCTTTCAGCCGCTACGGCTTTATTTAAACTGGCTAGTACAGGGTTTTGTGCAGTGACCCTTTCTATCCACTTGTCCAGTGAATCCTCCATCACTAAAAATTCAATATCGTCATTCAATGATTTTAATTCACCGACAACGCTACCTGTCAATTCCTGAAGTTTGTCACGTGCAATTTCTACCTGACTTTCCGCTAGTACTTGGTCAGCAAGCAAGGCGTCATAACGCGCCCTAACATCCAGAACATCGGTAATTTTGACCAGTCTTTTTTCGTAACGTCGCTCAAGCTGCTGCATTAAACGCTCCGTTGCTGCAAGCTCATAACCCACCAGACTATAGGCATCGTTCGCTTCTAAGACAGAGAAATAACCCGTCACCACATCGAGCATTAATTGCTGGGCAGTATCGACCTGTTCTTCGACATACTGAGAGCTGAACTCTTTTTGACTACGCCACTTGTAGTACTTTGGCATATCAAACAGGCTTTGCGTCAATATCAAATTGTACTTTTCTCCCGAAAAGCTCTCACGATTACCATTGCTAAAATTCGTACTTTCAACATCTTGACGGTTCTCCGAAAATGAACCAGTACCTCGCAGTTGTGGCAGCATGCTCCCCGCAGCTTGTTGTTGCCTGGCCTTACCAATACCAATTTTAGAATCAGCTAGCTTCAAACGCGGGTCACCCAATAGCGACGCGCGATAAACATCGAGCAGGTCATCCGCATAGCTCGGCGCTACCAATAAAACCCCAATGGTAGCCATCAAAGCGGCGAGTAGGCGTATCAATTGTCAATCCTCAATTGTCAATCCTCAATAAAGGCGCGTGCAAACATATTGCTAAAAGGCTTTGATAGATATTCAAAGAAGGTTCTATCACCTGTTTTAATTAGCACCTCAGCAGGCATTCCAGGCTGCAGAATAATATCGTCAAGCTGCTCCAGGCTCGCGTGGCTCTCTGGTGTCAAGGTAATACGAGCCAGGTAGTAGGGAGCACCCGTTTGCTCATCGACCAAACGGTCGGCAGACAGGGTAAGCACCTCGCCTTCTAGCACAGGCGTGCTATTTCGGTTAAATGCGCTAAAACGTACTTCGGCAATCATGCCTACTTTCACTCGATCAATGTCTACTGGCTGCACTTCGGCTTCAACCATCAAACTTTCCCCGATAGGGATTATCTCCATTAACGCACTGCCTGGTGCAATAACACCACCCTCTGTATGTACCGCTAGCCCCACAACCATGCCGTCAACCGGGGCTACAATCGAAACACGGCGAACACGGTCCGTTAATACACGAACCCGTTCATCCAGCTCAAACAAATCGCTTTGGGCTTTACCCAGGCGGTCCGCCACTTTTTCCTGAAATTCAGTCTCAACCTGTATCACCTCAAGTTGCGTTTCTCCGATTTTAATTTTTATCCCGGCAATCCTGGCATTTAAATCAGCGATATCACCACCGGTCTGAACCAAACTTCGCTCGAACTCACGCAAGCGGCTTTTATCGGCAAAACCCTCTTTTAGTAAAGCATTAAGGTCTGCAACTTCTTCTTCATACGAGACAATCAGCCGCTGCTTACTCTTTTTAAGCTGCTCTAAACCTGTTTCCTGAGAGCGCAATTGCTCAATACGCTGTGCAAGAACCTTTTTTTGGCCAACCTGAGAACTTAGACGCGCCAAAAATATTTGGTTTTGCCACTGTATAGCCCCAGCGACCCTCTCATCTGTCGCAGACGCCCAATCAGAAAGATAAACGACAGAAGCCGGCCCATCTCTTTCAGCTAATAATCGCGCTTCTTCTGCATTTAAGGTAATAGATTTACCTTCAACAATAGCCAGCTCGCCAGCACTTTGAGTGTTGTCCAGCTCGATCAAAACGTCTCCGCGGTTAACCCTGTCACCCTCCCTAACGGCAAGGTGCTTTACTATCCCACCCTCAAGATGCTGAACTGTTTTACTATGGGATTTCACCACCACAACACCAGGCGCTAGCGCAGCACCACCAATAGGCGCCCAAAAAGCCCAAACACCAAACACAAAAAAGGTAAGCAGTACAATCATTAGACCTGCATGTCTAATTTTACGATCGTCAAAATCAAGCTCTGGATGCGTTTTTGGTACTGTTGAATCACTCATCAAATTACTCAAACTCTGAATCATCAACTCACCACCGGTACGACAGTGTTCGGACTGCCCGGCAGTGCCGCCTGCTTCGATTGCAACTGAGATAAAACCTTATCTCTTTGATCAAAGGCGATGATCTGACCCTCATTTAATATCATTACATTGTCCATAGCGGCGAGGATATTAGGCCGGTGTGTAACCACTAATACCGTCGCGCCTGTTTGCTTTAACCCAATCATTGCTTTGGTTAAAGCCAATTCACCCGCTTCATCCAAGCTGGCATTTGGCTCATCGAGTACGATAAGGACAGGGTCACCATATAAGGCTCTCGCCAAACCAATTCTCTGACGCTGGCCTCCCGATAAGGTTCCGCCAGCAGGGCCAATGATGGTGTCGTACCCATCTTGAAAACGTAAAATCATCTCATGCACATCTGCTGCCTTACAGGCCTTTATCACGGCCTCTGAATCGAGCTCACCAAAGCGTGAAATATTCTCGCTCACAGACCCCTCAAAGAGCTCAACATCCTGAGGCAAATAACCTACAGAGGGGCCAAGCTCCTCTCTATCCCAGGCAAAGACATCGGCGCCGTCCAATCGAATTTTACCGCTCGTTGCTGGCCATATGCCTAACAAGGCTCTAACCAATGTTGACTTACCAGCGCCTCTTGGGCCCACGATACCGACCGAC
>JAESUE010000109.1 GCA_016763235.1 Pseudomonadales bacterium | reverse complement strand
TCAGCGAACTCCGTAACTGCTCAGATTGCGTTCAAATTTGGGCAAAACAAGGCGAAAAATGTGAGTTTATAAGTATAAATAATCACTTTTTAACGCTGTTATGCGCGAATTTGAGCGTGAGCTGAGTAGTTACCATTAATCTTGATTTGCTAACCAGCCCTGCATCCCTTATCGCCACAAGCCTCCATCTCGATATCCTTAATCATTAAAGCGATGCCCTTTTCATCGACCTTTTCCTTGATTTGACTGCGATAGGATTTAACCACTCCAACTCCTTCTATCACTGCGTCATAAACCAACCAGCCTTGGCCTACTTTTCTTAGGCGATAGTCCACCAGAATGGGCATTTTTTTCTTTTGCAAAATTCTACTGCGAACAATTGCCTTGGTGTGAGTTTTATTAAATATAGGGGCTTTAAATTCCAACTCTTGCCCGTCGTAAGCCGCAAAGGCATTTGAATAAGTTTTTATCAAGATATTACGGAACGCAAGTGTAAATGCCTCTTGCTCATCTTTACTCGCCTGCTTCCAGCTTGATGACATTACTAATCTAGACATCAGTTTTGCATCAAAAATAGGTAAAAGCTCTTGCTCAACAAACTGCTTCACCAGCTCTGGCGACTTTTCTATAGCTGATTTTTCTTGGGTTAACTTGGTAGTTAAACGCTTGGCAGCATCTTCCACAACAGGCTTGGGGCCAACTAAACTGGATTCAAGCAGTGAAGAATCAAGCCCTTGTGCCGCGGCTACTCCCGAAGCAACAAAGCAGAAGCACAACAAAACAGTTGAGAAAATTGAACGGGATTTAAACACTGAGATAGAAGTCATATCCGTATACTCCATCATTTATTATGAATAGAATGTGAATGGTACACATCCGTAACTATAATTTGCAGGATAGACAATTCTGCGGAGTATATATAGCGGGTAGAACAGATTGGGGCCACTCAAAGCAACCCCAAACGTAACTATTCAGCTCACGATCAAACTTGAACACAACCTGAATAGTTACAGAGTTTGCTGAGGTCTTACCCCCAAGCTTTGTTATTTTACTCTGGCTTAAAAGTAATTTTTGCCTGAGAAAGAACAATATTTCCTTTTTGAGTTTCAGCAGTAACAATTGCTTCGCCTTCACTGACAACCCAAAATTTAGTGATGATGCTATCACCACAATAAACCTGATCAGCAAAACGCGCTTCCATAGAAATAAAACGATCAGGGTCGCCACCACAAAGCGCCTTCACTGCTGCACGGCCAACAAAGCCGTATGAGCACAAGCCGTGCAGGAAGGGCTCTTTATATCCACCCATCTGCGCGAAAGCAGGGTCAATATGAATAGGGTTACGGTCGCCAGTAAGGCGGTATAATGCAGCTTGTTCGACGTGAGTCACATCCTCAACAACATGATCTGGCTCGCGTGCAGGGGGCTCATTCTTTCCTGCAGTAGAAGGACCACGTTCGCCACCAAAACCACCAGCGCCACGAATAAACATGGTGGAGTGTACAGTGAAAATAGGCCCGTTTTTGTCAGACACTTCGCCTTCAATACCAAGAACCGCAGCCTTGCCTTTATCCCAAACTTCAGAGATTTTCCCTACGGCAGTTGCTTTGCAGTTAGAAGGAATAGGACGGTGCAAAGTAATGGACTGCTCACCATGAAGAAGCATTGCTAGGTTGAATTCAACATTGGCAATCAAACCACCCATTGTTGACATACCCGGTACAACGCCAAATGTAGGAAGTACCTTTGGGCCACGACCTTCGTAAAGAAAATCCAACTCTTCAGGTGGCTTGGCACCAGTAGCTACCGCATACAACTGAACAGCGTTTGAATCCCACTCAACCGGCATTGGATCAAAAGTAATACCCAACAAATCGTTTGAAATCTTTTTAGACATTTTCACTAACTCCTTTGAATATCTTACTGATATTTAAAAATATCACGCCCCAAACAAAACAGCCCACTAAAAAGTGGGCTGTTTAAAACTTTCATCAAAAAGCTGACAAAAATTAGGCAGTGATTTCAGCAATTTTAGCTGTAAGCTCATTCTGCTTAGCAGAAGGCTGTACGCTTTGCATAGCCATCATTTTGCTCATGTCGCCTTCAACTTTAATTTGACCGCTCATGAAGCCCTGCATTGCTGCAGACTGGTCTTGCTCAATGAAAAGCTTGTAAGCAAGATCTTTAGGTACGATTAAAGTAGTTGAAGCGCCTTCGATAGCTCCACGCTCAAGGTTGCCGCCATTTAGAGACATAACAACGTCTTCACTACCGCCAGTAACAGTCAGGTTCATCTGAAGGTCAGCCAACTGTGCAGGAACATCCAGATCGCCAGCTGCAGCACGCAGCTCTTCAACTTTTGCAAACCAATCATCGCTTAAGAATTCTACAGACATGTTAATATCTCCGTTTATGTTTAATTTCGCTTTAACGCATATCGTAAAAGCAAGGTTTATAATCTTTTTTGTTGCAGCTGTTCAAGCCTTTGCTGCACAGCCTCAATCTAGATTACGCTTAAAAACTATGTTTTCAAACGCTCGTTTAGATCGAGGTTGTTGTACCTTAATCGATACTTACTCTCTTGGCAACACCTAATTTCCATCCATTTATGGCTCACCCAAAAAGCGCATCCTAAAACACTACCCTAGTCAACAAGGGGGTGCAAGGTGCGCCTGAGTGCGACGCTAGCCTATTGATATTCTTAACTATAACTTAAAGATCGTAACCTTTTTCCTCATGAAGGGATAAATCAAGCCCTTCATATTCCCCTTCTTTTTCAATCCGAAGCCCTACCAAAGCATCGACTACACGAAGCAATATATAACTTGCCACTGCGGTGAACACGACGATGGCGACGATACCTATAAGCTGAATCTTTATTTGTCCAAGCATGCTGGTAACGCCCTCGGCAAAGCCAAAACCGCTAAAAACACCTAGCTCAGTTGAGGCAAACACGCCTGCTAGAAATGTCCCCAGAATCCCACCGACACCATGCACAGGAAATACATCCAGCGAGTCATCAATTTTAAGCACTCTTTTTATATACAATGTGGCATAGAAACAGGTGATCCCCCCAGCCAACCCAATAACAAGCG
>JAESUE010000108.1 GCA_016763235.1 Pseudomonadales bacterium | reverse complement strand
GGAAGTGTTCGATAAAACTGGGAAAACACCATGCTAAAGCCTCTTACTGATCGGCAAAACGATGTGCTCGAATTCATCAAAGGATTCAGTTTTGAAAATGGCATATCTCCCACCCGCAGCGAAATCGCTATAGGCATGGGTTTCCGTTCCAAAACAGCCGCCGTTGACCACCTGAAAGCGCTTGAACGCAAGGGTTACATATACCTCCATAGTGAAACTTCTCGCGGCATACAGATATTACAAAATACAGACGAACTGCCCATTATTGGTCACGTTGCAGCCGGCAGCCCCATAGAAGCCATCGAGAATATAGATAAAACAATCCCCGTTCCTCCCGGTCTGTTCAATACTCGGCCCACCTATCTCCTTCGGGTGCGAGGCGACAGCATGATCGATGCTGGGATTTTGGATGGTGACTTAATTGCCGTTCAAAAAACAAGCAAGGCAAAATCGGGACAAATTGTGGTCGCCAGGGTAAACGACGAAGTTACCGTCAAACGCCTAGAAATAAAGAGGAATCGCCCAATACTTCTCCCAGAAAACAAAGACTACAACCCCATCCTTGTCGTACCAGGAGAGCTGATTATTGAAGGAATCTTCGTAGGTTTGATTCGAGATGTGATCTAGAAGCCCCCTGGAAATACCTGCCAGCTCAGTAGGCATTTACGGCTATATCCAAGTCAAAACACTCGAACACCTCAGCTCACACTCAAATTCGTGCATAACAACGTTAAAAAATGATCATTCAACCATATAAACTCACATTTTTCGCTTTGTTCTTCTCAAATTTGAATGCAATCTGACTAATTACAGAGTTCGCTGAGGTGTTGCAAACACTCTAATTAATCACTGCTGCTGCGCCACAGAGCACACCTGTTTTCCGGCCCATTTAACAGCCATCCACTGACAACAAGCACTCGTTCCGTAAATTCTTTAGAGCGCCGGCGCAACTCCCTCCTTATATTTTCAACACGGATCAAAAATAATCCCCGAAACAGGTATAATAGGGTAAAATAATTGGTTCGATTAATACCTTAAAGATGGCAGCCATCAAGTCTGAGCGGTTTTTAAGGTAACACCTTCGGAGATGGCTTTTGAAAACATGCTTATCTTGTGACTATGTAGAGAACTCTGTGTAGCGAACTCTGTAGTTGTTCAGATTGCGCAAATTTGAACGTAAGCAAAGTCCTTACGTTATCTTAGCGCAATAACTCCCTGAGCCCCTGCGCGAAAAATAGCTATCCTTTCAAGTAAGGTAAAAATACATCTAGAGAGAGAAATCTCTCTCATGCAGCACCCTATTCCACCTTATCCTTTTTCATTTCAAACCATTTAACACGAGGCGACACGCTTGTTTACTGACTTTTCCCTGGATCGCCGCATCAATAAAGCTATCGAAGAACTGGGATACGAAACCCCTACCCCTGTCCAATCTGCCACTATTCCTTTAGCTCTGGAAAAGAAAGACCTAAAAGTCAGCGCTGAAACTGGCAGCGGTAAAACTGCCGCCTTCCTAATTCCCGCTATCCAGCACTTTCTTGCTAAGGATGCTAAAGATACCGGAACACGCGCTTTAATCATCGTCCCTACGCGAGAACTTGCCCGCCAAGTCTATAAAACCCTCCAGCAGCTTACACGCCATACCCCGCTAAAGGGCATGATTATTATGGGTGGTGAAGATTACAAATATCAACACTCTCTGCTTCGTAAAAACCCTGAGTTTATCGTCGCCACACCTGGGCGGCTCGTTGAACATATAGAGAGGGGTAATACTGATTTAAAAGACCTTGAAGTACTCATTATTGACGAAGCCGACCGCATGATGGAGCTGGGCTTTAATGACGATGTAAGCACCATTGCCGCACAGTGCAAGAAAGAGAGGCAAACCCTGTTTTTCTCGGCAACATTAAAACCCCACGCGCTATCAGCCTTGGCAGACGAATTACTGGAAGAACCTGAAACACTGCTTCTTAATACACGGCGTGATCAACAGCTCCATATTCGCCAGCAACACATTCTTGCTGACGACAAAAAACACAAACAGAATATTGTTGATCGCTTGCTCTATGACGAATCATTTGATAAATGTCTTATTTTTACCAACACCAAAGTCGAAACAGACCAGTTCAGCGCCTTTTTACGTTACAAAAAGCACCACGTAGTCGCCTTGCATGGCGATATGGACCAATTAGATAGAAAGTTGGCAATGGACCAGTTTCGTTCTGGCAACGCCCAAATCATGGTCGCAACTGACGTTGCCTCACGGGGCCTGGATATTGAAGGTATAGACCTCGTTATCAATTTTGATATGGCACGCACCGTTGACGACCATATCCACCGCATCGGTAGAACTGGCCGTGCGGGCCAGGAAGGTACCGCCATCTCTTTGGTTGGCGCTAATGACTGGGCCCGTTACACCAACGTGGAACAGCGCACCAAACAAATCCTTAGCCGCCGAAGTATTAAGGGCTTAGAGGCCACTTTTACCGGCATAAAAAAGAAGAAGAAAACTGCTGATTCAGTAAAAAAGCGCCCAGTGAAAAAAACTGCCGATAAATCTAAAGAGCGCGTCCGGAACCGTAAAAACAAAGGCAAACCAAAAAGGGCGGCACGAATACCTGACCAAGAGAACACGAAAACACCGGCAGCAGAAACAGAAACCGCCAGTGAGCGCGTTATCAAAAGCATCCCGAAACAAGGCGGTTTTGCCCCTATTAAAAAGAAGAAGAAAGTTGATAACCTGCCACTTGATCTTGATGAAGAACACGACAGCGACTAAACATGAAAAACCAACAAGCGCTCAAGGGGAAGCCCCGCTTCCCTATCGGGATTTGGCTTGGGCCGCTTAGCTTTTTCATTACACTACTGCTACCCATATTCCCCAATGACTCCACTCAAAATATGGCAGCCATTGCTCTATGGATGGTAATTTGGTGGGTAACAGAAGCCCTTCCCCTTGCCGCAACCGCTCTGCTACCTATTATTTTGTTCCCACTTATGGGAATTACAAAAGGAAAGGAAGTCGCCGCCGTTTACATGAACTCCACCATTTTTCTATTTTTAGGTGGTTTTATTTTGGCGCTTGCGATGGAACGATGGAACCTGCATCAACGCATTGCTCTAACAGTGATACGCATATTCAGGGGTAGTCCCGCTTTAATGATATTAGGTTTCATGCTCACTAGTGCTGGCCTATCGATGTGGATATCCAACACTGCGACTGCCACCATGTTGCTACCCATTGGCTTAGCTGTATTTAAGCAACTCGAAAACCAGTTAGACGCGGACCAAAAACAAGCGCTGATTACCGCATTAATGCTTGCCATCGCTTATTCTTGTTCAATAGGAGGAGTTAGTACATTAATTGGAACACCTCCAAATATGGCCTTACAAAGAATCTTTGCCATTTCATTTCCCGATGCCCCAGAAATTGCCTTTGGACAGTGGCTGATATTTATCCTCCCCCTTAGCTTCACGCTATTATTACTCGCTTGGCAACTGATCGTTTTTCGATATATTCGAAAAAAGGTGCCTGCGATCTCCTATGATTTCAATAAAGTTCAAGGTGGAAAACTCCCTCTCTCTTACGAAGAAAAGGTAGTGGGCAGTGTATTCACACTCACTGCATTAGCCTGGATCTTTAGAAAAGATCTGGTTATAGGCAGTTTCTCCCTACCTGGCTGGTCTCATTTTTTAGCCCACCCGTCTTATATCGATGATGGCACAATAGCAATTGCAGCAGCTGTTATTCTTTTTCTTATTCCCACCCGCAACAAAGAAAACTATCAGAGCATCATTGATGTCTCGATTATTCCCAAATTACCTTGGCATATTATTTTACTTTTTGGCGGTGGCTTTGCACTAGCGACAGGCTTTGCGAAAAGTGGTTTATCAGGTTTTATCGGTCAGCAATTTTTAAGCCTGGGAGATACGCCACCCATGTTGCTGATTGGCGCGCTCAGCCTCGGAGTAGTATTCCTCACAGAGGTCACCTCAAACACTGCCACTGCAGAAATGTTATTACCCCTAGTGGCATCTATCGCTAGCGTTATTCATCTTCACCCCTTGCTTCTCATGTTGCCAGTAGCAATGGCCTCATCCATGGCTTTTATGATGCCTGTGGCAACACCACCCAACGCGATTGTCTTTGGTTCGGGCCACTTAAAAATTAAAGATATGATAAAAACCGGCCTCATTCTTAATCTTCTTGCTATTGTACTGATTACACTAACTGTCTATTTTCTAGCGCCACTCATGTTTGATATTGATTTAGAAAAGATGCCTGAATGGGCGAAAACCAACGTTATCTTGCCAGACAAATAAAAAAGCCTTGTTGCACTAATGCAACAAGGCTTTTTTATTAATAGGTTTTTAGGCTTTGATAAACCAATTAAATAGCAAGCGCTATTATTCATCAAGCTTCTGATCAGGTTTTCCCTCTTCGTTCATTTCCATAAATTTAGAACCACCGATATGAACGAATACCGCACTGGACTCAACAAGTAATTGCCCGTTATCTTCTCTGTGCAATTGTCCTTTAACATGAACGGAGCGATTCCCTTCTTTAATTATTTGGGTTTTCCCAATCAGAGGGATGTGCAAAGGAACTGGCTTGCGATAATCCAATTCTAAGTGTGCAGCAAGTGCCATATAGCCTTTCATAAAAGCAGCACAGCCCATCAGTTCATCCATAACAGTAGCGATGCTTCCTCCGTGTGCATGGCCAGGAGGCCCTTCATGGCGTTCGTGGAATACAATCTCACCTTCTACTTCTTCATTTACCACAGACATTTTTACATCAAATATTCCACGTAAAAAACGCGAACCCGCTGAGGTTAATGCAGCGCTATCTTTTTTCCCTTCACTCATAGAAAACTCTTAATATTTTGTAACTATTCAGCTTATGCTCATATTTTATATGATCACTGGGCTCACCGAGTCATTGCATTATTTAAGACCCAGTCTTTTTTTACAATTGTTTAAACACCACGCGGCCTAACCAACGCAACAATAAACGATCAACACTTTTTTCTATACTAAAGCCAAGTCGACTGGCCATATTTTTCTTTTCTTCATATGCCACCGCATAGACATCAGCAGTTTCACAGGCTTTGGTAATGTATTCATCGCTGGTCATTAGCTCGTCGAGCAAATTCAGCTCCTTTGCCCTTATTCCATACCAGTGCTCTCCCGTAGCAACTTTCTCAATATCCATATTGGGACGATTAGTCGATACGAAATCTTTAAACAGCTTGTGTGTATCTTCAATTTCTTCTTTGAATTTTTGCCGACCTTTTTCGGTATTTTCTCCAAGCATGGTCACCGTACGTTTATATTCACCCGCAGTATAAAGTTCGTAATCCACATCATACTTTTTAAGTAATCGATTGAAGTTGGGAAGCTGGGCCAGCACACCGATAGACCCCAGTATCGCAAAAGGGGCCGCAACTATTTTAGTGCCCAAACAAGCCATCATATATCCACCGCTGGCTGCGACTTTATCAACACAAATAGTAAGCGGGATTTCGGCACTGCGAATGCGCGCCAACTGAGAGGAAGCTAAACCATAGCTGTGCACCATGCCTCCGGGGCTTTCCAAATTGATGACTACTTCATCTTGCTTTTCGGCCATGCTCAAAACGGAGGTAATTTCTTCTCGCAGATGATCGACCTCAGAGGCTTTCACATCGCCGTCAAAATCTAGCACGTACACACGACGCTTACGGGAATCATCAGTTTGTTTTTTACGTTGTTTCTTTTCTTCTTTTCGAAGTTTTTTTTCTGACTTTTCTAACGCTTTAAGTTCATCCTTAGAAAGAATTTCATTCTGTAGTTCGTGCTTCATGTCTTTATAGTGATCATTCAGATATTCCGTTTTAATATGCGCTTTTCTCCCTTTACGCTCCTTCCCGGAAGACGAAAATACCGCGCCAATTATCACCAGCGCTGCCACCAAGACGGTAACGGTTTTGGCTAAAAACAATCCATATTCTGCAAAAAACTCTAGCACGAGAAGCTCCTGTTGTTTTTCTAAACGGTTGATTCACCACGGTTTGGCGAGAATGTAATACTAAAGGAACATGCTGAAAAAGTCCTTCTCTATTATTAGACCTTCACATTCTCAAGCGTGAACGCTAATAACCTTCCGACTAAGGAGGAAATAAACCCATTGCTCCGAATCTTCTTAAAAACTCCATGCAGAAACTGCATTTTCTGTGTCCGTATTTAAGGGACGGGCTAATAAACCGGTATGACTCAAGGACAGGCTAAATTCAGCGCCATCTGCCATGGGTAGAAAGGTTGCAGCGCCGTAACGTGCATCCAACCAGGGCACCCAGATTTTTTGCTGATTTAGCATATTCCAAAGATCAAACCCTGAAACCAAATTCTCTGGCCGTAACGAATGCACTGAACGAGGAGCAGAACGCTCTTGTTCTATCGACAAGTAACGCCCTTGAATACGCCCCAGCTGGTAACCTGGCATGATTCCCAGAGCGGAAATCCAGCCCTGCCACTTGATCACCCTGGCATCGATTTGCCACATGTCACCCAGAAGCTCAAGCTCTTTGATACCGGCACCCTCCTCCAGTATCGTAACGCGGTAATGCTGATCACCCAAGGAGTCAAAGTGCAACGTCGCAAGCTGCGTATCTTTAGCCAAGGAATGAAAACTAAACAGGTTCATGGCAAACAGAAAGAAGACCGCTGCAGCCAAAAATAAAAATATTCCCACGCTGCCTTGCAACCAGAGAAGGAACCACTTATTCCGCAGTAGTAATAGAAAGGAAATTAGCAGTAGCAACACCGCGAATGCGACTAGAAAGATACTAGAGAGATACAATGACACCCTGCTAAGCCCTCGCTTTTAGCCGCTCAATATGACAATCAATCAACGCTCTGGAAATGGTTCCTTGAGGAGGAATCAACGGTAATTCATCAATATGCCACCATTGCGCATCTTCAATCTCATCGTCATCAATGCAAATATCTCCCTGATGGTATTCAGCGATAAAACCCAACATCAATGAATGAGGGAATGGCCAGGGCTGGCTTTTTACGTATTCCAATTTACCGAGTTCAACCCCCACCTCTTCTTTTACCTCGCGGTGCACTGCTTGCTCAACGGTTTCCCCAGGCTCAATATACCCAGCGAGTGTGCTATACAAACCTGGGATAAACTTGGGCGAGCGGCCCAGTAACACTTTATCCTCATGGGTGACCAAGGTGATAATGCAGGGAGAAAGCCGTGGGTAATTTGTCAGCCCGCAGTCAGGGCACACCTTCGCCCGATCTGCGGGATGGAAGTGTGTTGGGGCCCCACAAGCACCACAATAGCGATGATGGCGATCCCAGCTAAGAATCTGCTGAGCCAAGCCCAATAATTGAAACCACTCACCTGGAAGTTGTGCCAACATCAGCTTCATATCAGAAACAGTAAACTCCATGGGAAAATCTGCCAATGGGTCTAGGGAGGCTGCATAACAGGCCTCTCCTCGGAATAAACCAAGGTAAAATCGATTCTGTATAGTGAAGCCCATTCGCGAAGGTTTATCAAAATAGGGAATAGGATTCTTTACATCGCCTCCCACGATAACGGGCTTGTCATTAAGAAACATTAACCAGTTCGCTGGGGTATCATTACTGGTGGGAGCTCGCACCCCAGGTATAAAGTCAAACTGAGCCATATGGGTCACCGTACAATTCCTATCACCGGGTATTGAAAAACTACTAGCAACAAGACTATAGTCTCTGCCAATCATCAATCTAAGTGCCTACAAGCCCAATAATGCGGGTAGACAGGGTATTAATAAGTTAATTAGAATTAATTACGTAACTATTCAGCTCACGCTCAAATTTGAACGCAATCTGAACAGTTACAGAGTCCGCTGAAGTGTTACTTAATTACAAGCAAACAGGATTACAGTATGAGCGAAGAAAAGATACAGTTTACCGACCAGTTTCCCATTCGCTGGGGAGATATGGATGCATTTGGACACGTTAACAATACAGAATATTTTCGTTATATGGAGCAAGCGAGGGTTAATTGGCTGTTCGTTGAGAAAAGAGCGCTATTCCAACCAGGCACTTCCAGCTTTGTCGTTATCACTGCAAATTGTGCATTTTTAAAGCCCTTATATTTTCCTGCAACACTGATTATTGACAGCTGGGCCAGTGATATAGGCAACAGTAGCGTTGTGGTACACCACAAAATACGCACCAAAGAAAACCCAGAAACAACCTTTGCCCAAGGCTATGCAAAACTCGTGTGCATAAACTTGGAAACCCAGAAATCCACGCCTCTCAGTGCTGAAATGAAAAAGTACCTGAGCGAAAGCACCGGTCAATAACAAACTTATATAATTCTCCTCGCACGCCAGAAACCTTCGTCTATGCTTAATCTAAACCTAGCTATAGACACGGGACACACATGATTTTTTCACGATTTAAAAAAGGAAATTCTGAAACTGATGCTGAAAATGCAGCCAAAGAGCGAGAACTATCGGAGCTGAGAGATCAGCTCGAAAAGCTCGAAGCAGAAAACCTAGGCTTGACCGACACCTTGGAAAACCTCAATTCTAAATCGGACACTGAAAAACATATTGCTCTTCTTGGCATTAAGTCCGGCGTGGGCTTGGATGACACCCGTCACGCTATTGCACATAATGCTGAGCGCCTAATGTCAGAAAAAAAGGCTATTGAAGACTCCCACCATGTGTTTGATTCCACCTCCAAACACCTTAACGATATCATCGGGAATTTAGCCAGCATTCAAGACACTGCGTCTAAAAGTAACACCCAAGTTAATGAAGTGCGTGCCGTATCAGAGAAGATCAATCAGTTTGTAGGCCTTATCAAGGGCATATCAGAACAAACTAACTTGCTTGCTTTAAACGCCGCCATAGAAGCCGCACGCGCTGGCGAACATGGCCGTGGTTTTGCTGTGGTTGCCGACGAAGTGCGAAACCTAGCACAACGCACCAACGAGGCAACCTCTGAAATCAGCACGCTGGTGGAAGCTATCGATACCGCAAGCTGTACCGCTGCAGAACAAATGACTCAAACCTGCAGCACATGCAATAGTACCAGTGAAAAAACGGAAGGCCTACTCAACTCCGTAACACAACTCATTGATAACTCTAAACTTATAAACAGTACCATTGGAAGTTGTGCAACCAGCAGCTTTATCAACACAGCCAAACTAGATCATCATGTTTGGAAAAATGAAATTTATGCCGCATGCAGTGGATTAACCTCCAAATCACCCGATGATGTCTCCTCTCATCACGACTGTCGGTTAGGCCAGTGGTATTTTGAAGGGGATGGACGCAAACTCTACAGCCACCTGCCCGAATTTAAATCCCTCGATGCTTATCACAAGGCTGTTCACGATAATGGAAAAATTGCGCTAGAGCGCATTCAGTCAGGAGAGGCTGAATCCGCCACCAGCTACATCGAAAAAATGGAAAGCGCTAGCGACGATGTTATGCAGCTTCTTTCTCATATTGAACATAAAGCACTCGAAATGTAATGCTAAGCCTTGGCGCGAGAGATATTCACACCCTCATATATCTTTCGCGCCAGGTGATATAACGCAGTCACTAATCAAACAGGAAAACATCCCCAGCACTTCAGAATACCTTCCGCGCCCTGCCCTCCTTCTAATACATGCATACCCTCTCAATAAACACGATAAATTATACGTTTCTATCTCCAAAATCAAAATGTTTGCCATATCAAACAATTAGAAATACCTGTTAAGTTTGGATCTATCCGCAAGCACAGCCCTAAAAAAAATCAAGATAGAATCAAGATAAATCACCATATATAGTGTTTTACATTCACAAAAACACAACATATAGTATCCCCCATCATATTCACAGCATCGCACACTCAACTTGTCACCGCCGCTTACTCAAAGGAGCCACGCTCGATATGCCTACAACCTTAGAAAAACCCGATCAAAGGATTGAAGACCTTCCATTGCAGGATGCATCAGAAGATATTTGGGATAAGAAATATCGACTGAAAAAAGAGAATGGAGAGGCTGTAGATAACACAATCCAAGAAACTTTCGACCGTGTTGCAGAAGCACTGGCCAACGTTGAAGAAACCCCAAAGAAAAAAGCACTTTGGAAAAAAGAATTTGCCTGGGCACTTAATCGCGGCGCTTTACCCGCTGGGCGCATCCTATCAAATGCAGGAGCATCCAAATATAAGCCCTCAACCTCTACAATCAACTGCACCGTTTCCGGCATAGTTGGCGATTCAATGGATGATATCCTGAGAAAAAACACCGAAGCGGGTTTAACCCTGAAAGCCGGTTGCGGCATTGGCTATGAGTTTTCCACCCTTCGCCCAAGAGGCGACTATGTTACCGGTGCGGGTGCAACCACCTCCGGCCCCCTTTCCTTTATGGATATCTTTGATAAAACCTGCTTCACCGTTTCTTCTGCTGGTGGTCGCAGGGGCGCTCAAATGGCCACCTTTGATATAGGCCACCCAGATGTGCTCGACTTTATTCGCGCTAAGCGAGAAGATGCGCGACT
>JAESUE010000107.1 GCA_016763235.1 Pseudomonadales bacterium | reverse complement strand
TTCTGCTCTAAAAGGACGAACCATTTGTGAGTGACAGGTGTTACATCCTTCGCGGATATAAATATCCCTACCTTCAAGTTGAAGCGCTGTGAGGGGTTTTAATCCCTCAACAGGTTCTGTGGTTTGCTTTAGAAAAAATAGTGGAACAATTTCCGCTAACCCACCAAAGCTGATGGCAACAATAACGAGCACCACAAACAGGCCAAGGTTTTTTTCAACATTTTCATGCCACATGCTCTTTCTCCTTAAGCTTCTGATTGGGTTGTTGGGAATTGGTCGTTTGGTGTGCGAATTGTTTTCCAGGCATTGTATGCCAGTAAAAACATGCCTAAAAAGAACAAGCCTCCACCTATAAGTCTAATAATGTAATAGGGGTGGGACGCTGCAATAGACTCTATAAAGCTATAGGTGAGTGTGCCATCACTGTTTACGGCTCTCCACATCAGACCCTGCATAATCCCAGAAATCCACATGGAGGCGACGTAAAGGATAGTACCGATGGTGGACATCCAAAAATGTACATTAATGAGCTTAATGGAATACATTTGTGGTTTATTAAAGGCTCTAGGTATAAGAATATATAAGGAGCCTATAGTTATCATCGCTACCCAGCCAAGGGCGCCGGAATGCACATGTCCAATTGTCCAATCAGTGTAATGGGAAAGCGCATTAACCGTTTTGATAGCCATCATAGGCCCTTCAAATGTGGACATGCCGTAAAAAGACAGTGCGACAATGAGGAATTTTAGAATAGGGTCAGTACGTAGTTTTTCCCATGCTCCAGATAGTGTCATGATGCCGTTAATCATGCCTCCCCATGAAGGTGCCAGCAGAATTAAAGAGAACACCATTCCCAGGGATTGCGTCCAATCGGGCAGGGCTGTGTAGTGAAGGTGGTGCGGGCCTGCCCAAATATAGATGGCAATCAGGCCCCAAAAATGGACGACTGATAAACGATAAGAATAGACGGGGCGGCCTGCTTGAATCGGAATGAAGTAGTACATCATTCCGAGGAAGCCTGCGGTAAGGAAAAAGCCAACCGCGTTGTGTCCATACCACCACTGAATCATGGCATCCATTGCGCCGCCATAAGCAGAGTAGGACTTTGTCATACTAACGGGTACGGCCATACTATTAACGATATGTAATACCGCAACGGTAATAATGAAGGCGCCGAAGAACCAGTTGGCAACATAAATATGGGAAGTGGTTCGTCTAGCGATAGTAGTAAAAAATACGATGGCGTAGGCAATCCAAACGACTGCAAGTAATATGTCTATTGGCCATTCCAGTTCGGCATACTCTTTTCCTGAGGTAAACCCAAGCGGCAATGAAATTGCGGCGAGTACAATGACTAATTGCCATCCCCAAAATACAAATGATGCAAGGGCAGGGAGGGCTAGAGTCACTCGGCAGGTTCTTTGTACAATGTAAAAAGAACTTGCCATTAGGGCGCATCCGCCAAATGCAAAAATTACGGCATTGGTATGTAAAGGTCTAAGGCGTCCAAAGCTGATCCATGGTAAGTCAAAATTTAATACTGGCCATGCTAGTTGTGAGGCGATTACTACGCCGATGAACATGCCGACTATGCCCCAGACGATAGTCATTACCGTGAATTGGCGTACCACCCCAAGGTTATATTCAGGTTGGGAATGTGCTGTTTGATTCATCTTAACGATGCTTCCTGTATTAAACGAAATAAGTAGGGTGTTGCTGGTGAAGTTGCACCTGTGAAAAAGCGCCAAAGCAATCTACGCGGTGCGTATGGTAATAAAAACGCTGGCTTAATCATAGCGTAAGTTTGTTGTTTAAGAGGTTTATCCTAGCCGCATTGACTTGTATCAAGCCTTTTTTAGGACTATTAGGCAAGCAAGGTGCCTATATCTTAATAAATTGTGTAGTAATTCAGATTAGAACGGAAGAAATCAGTTGAAAAGGTAACTATTCAGCGAGCTCTATCACTACTCAGATTGCGTTCAAATTTGAGCGTGAACTGAATAGTTACTTAAACAGTTGGATAAAAATTACCAAGCGATATGGGAAATGTTTAGGAGGTGGGTCTCCCAGACCATCAGGCCACAATATGCGAGCAGCAGGATATAAAGAAAGTGCTCTACTCGTAATAGTTTGAATACGATGAAGTTTTTATGGATAACGAGAAAGACAGTGCCTAGAGATGTTAATAGGAATTTGACTGACATAAAAAATAAGTGGCCTCTTTGTATGGCTGTCTCCATAAAATGGTTTTCCTCACTGCCACCCAAGAAAAGTAATTGCTGAGTGATAATACTGTCAAAGAGGGAAAGCAAGGAAATGAGAATCGCCACTAGTAGCATATCTGCCGAGTACCAATCTACATAATTATTCTGGTGGCTCCCTTTCGTTGCGGTAATGCCGCGGCGTGGCGCGTATCCCAAGTGCCTATAATTAATCGACAGGTTGGTTTTTCTTCTTTCTAAGGGCTCACCTGCCTTCGGTGAGAAAAAGTTTGTTTTGATCATCAAAATAGAAAACCTCTGATGTAATAGTGTCATCATTTCAGCTGATTTGAGAAAACCTTAGGTGTTCAATGATTCTTAAAATTGGGTTTTTTATAACAAAAAATTGCCGCTCAGTTTATCAATATGCTGTGAGTAGATCGATAACAAACCTCCTTTACTATGTTACAGCTTGTTAACGCGCACCCTTCATATTTTGTTTGCAAGGCGAAAATGTAAGGATTAATGTAACGACTCAGCGAACCTTATAACGGGTCAGATTGCGTTCAAATTTGAGTATGAGATGAGTCCTTCCGTATTAATACCCTCCTTAGCTCGTGCATGTAGATAAATGCCGAATTTTCCTTGGTGTTTTTGACAGTAAGGGGTGGGGTGTGTGAAGTAGTGAGTTTTCATTTTTGGCGTACATATTGGGAGCTGTAGGAGTGAGCCCCTAGGTTTTTATATTATTGGTAGCGACGCAATGCTATTTCACCCGAAGACATGCTGATCAGGTCACATAACGGGTAAAATCTTGGTGTTTAGACTGTGAATAACGCTTAAACTTAGGAAGTTTTGTAAGTTACAACCACCTAAGTCTTTCTATTGTCGGCACTTTATCTATGATGTTTCAGTTCATGCACCGAACGAGTCTTTTTGTAAATATCCCGAGGTTAATTCTCCTTGTTTCTCTTGTGATGTTCCCCTCCATCGCATTGAGTGACAGCGCTAATCCGGGCAAGGTCATTGCCGGATGGGTCGAAAATATTAGCATTGGCGCTCCTCCCGTCTTGTTGAAAGCCAAGCTGGATACAGGTGCTAAAACCTCCTCTATTCATGCGGAAAATATCAGGGAGTTCCGCAAAGAGGGTAAACGCTGGGTTCGCTTTGATTTGATTTTGGGTAACGCAAAGGGTATGTATCAAGCGCACACCTTTGAACGACCTCGTATTCGCAAGGTGTGGATTAAAAATCATGACGGAAATCATGATGGGAGGCCTATCGTCTCTCTTGATTTTTGTTTCGATGGCAGAGTTCATGGCTCAGAATTTACGCTGACCAACCGCAGTGAATTCATTTATCCGGTGTTGCTAGGGCGTCAATTTTTGCGGGGTGTGGCGGTTGTGGATACCTCCGATACATTTTTAACGCAAGCAAAATGCAGTGATACCGTTGAGCCAGAAACAATGTTACTCGATAGAAAACCAAGGTTGAATTAGGAAAGGACAAACAGCATGGGACGCAACGTTGTTAGAGTTTGGGTTTTATTTTTGACGGTAGTCGGTTTGAGTATTTGCTATTACAAGTTTGCCGTTCTCGGCTTGCCTCTAAAACCTCAGCAAGATACTGAAGTTTGGACGGTGCAAGCAAAAATAAGCTTCTTGGGTGATGGCGGCCCTGCCATCATGGAGCTTTATCTTCCCAATATTATTCCGGGATATTTAAAGCTTGACGAGGATTTTATATCAGGGGGTTTCGGGTTTTCTGTGAGCGAAGAGGGGGATAACCGTAAAGCACAATGGGCGATCAGACGAGCACGTGATCTAAAAAACCTGTATTACCGCATTGCCGTTGCGCGTTCGGACCACCAAGTCATGTGGCAGAGCCACCCCGCTTTCCCCAAAGCGCCTGATTACCCCGAACCTTATGCTTCAGCGATTCGATCTGTCTTAGATGAGGCCCGGACATCCTCTGCCGATATTGCGACCTATACGGCTGAAATACTCCAACAACTGAACTCTCAAACGCCAAATGAAAATGTTAAATTGCTGCGAAATAAAGCTGGTAGCGCTGAGCAGTGGGTAAAAGAGCTTATTAATGTACTCCAAGGTGTGCGTATTCCAGCGCGGATTTTATGGGGTTTAACCACTAGTGATGCGTCGAGTTACAGCCAGCTAGAGCCGTTATTGCAGGTGCATAACGGCCAAAAGTGGTTAACATTTGACCCGCTTACCAGTGAGCGAGGAATTCCAGCTAACTTTTTTTCCTGGCAGGTGGGAAGCAAACCTTTATTTCATTTAACTGGGGGAGAGCAGGTCGAGGTGACCTTCTCTGTTGTTAAGTCTTATAAAGAACAAATAGAAGTCGCTCGAAGTGGGGCAAAGTATGCCAGTTCTATTTTTACTGATTATTCTCTACTTTCTTTGCCGGTACAAAGCCAAAGTATTTATCGTTTATTGCTAATGGTTCCAATTGGCGCATTGATTGTGGTGTTCATGCGAACTTTGGTGGGAATTAGTACTTTTGGAACATTTATGCCGGTATTGATTGCCTTGGCCTTCAGGGAGACGCAACTTTTTTGGGGTGTTCTTCTTTTTAGTCTTATTGTTGCTATTGGTTTGATGATTCGATTTTACCTTGAGCGCCTTATGCTTCTTCTTATTCCGCGGCTTGCATCGATTCTGATTATTGTGGTGATTTTAATGCTGTTAATTAGTCTGGTGAGTCATCAATTGGAAGCGGATAGGCTGTTGTCCGTAGCCTTGTTTCCAATGGTTATTATGGCGATGACCATCGAGCGTATGTCTATTACGTGGGAAGAAAATGGTGCTCGCGATGCAATTTTGCAGGGCTTTGGCAGCTTGCTCGTGGCAATTCTGGGTTATTTAGCTATGACGAATGAACAGCTTATGTATGTGATGTTCGTTTTCCCCGAGCTATTACTGGTACTGCTTGCAGCTAGTTTATGGATGGGAAGGTATAACGGCTATCGTCTGTTCGAGTTGTATCGTTTCCGTGAAATGAAAAAAATAGAGCGCTAACCACAATGCTATGTTCGCCAGGGATATTAAAAGACAAAGGGGTTTTAAGTATAAATCGGCGTAACTCTGATTTCATCATGCGCTATAACCCGCGCCGGTTGTTTCCTCTTGTGGATGATAAGCTTAAAACCAAAGAACTGGCCCTGCAGCACGGTATAGCCGTACCAAAGCTACTGGGCATTATAGAAATTTACCATCAGATTAAACAGCTTGCTCCTTTTCTTGAAACGCTGGATGACTTTGTTATTAAACCTTCTCATGGTAGCGGGGGCAGCGGAATACTGGTGGTAACGGGGCGTAGCGGTAAAAACTTTTGCAAAGCCGGAGGAGATTTAATCGACTTTGATCATGTCGCACACCATGTATCCAATATTCTTAGCGGAATGTATAGCCTTGGTGGCCGGAACGATCATGCTATTGTGGAATATCGCGTAAAATTTGACCCTTTTTTTGCTGCGATTAGTTATCAGGGCGTACCAGATATTCGGGTTATAGTTTTCAAAGGAATACCTGTTGCCGCTATGTTGCGTTTACCCACCCGAGAGTCACAAGGTAAAGCCAATTTACACCAAGGCGCTATGGGCGTCGGAATAGATATCGCGACGGGGAAAAGTTGCGGTGGTGTTTATCGGGATAAAATTTGTAAAGTTCACCCTGATACGGGTGAAAGTACAGAAATGATTGAAATGCCTCACTGGTCAAAAATTATCGAACTGGCTATGAAATGTGCTGATACCGTTGGATTGGGATATTTAGGTGTCGATATTGTTTTGGATCAAGATCTCGGCCCGCTTATGCTAGAGCTTAACGCGCGCCCAGGATTAAATGTTCAAATTGCCAATGGAGTCGGCCTACTTAAAATGCTGGATCAAGTGGAATCCCTGAAAGAAGTGCCAAGTAGTTTGCAAGAGCGTGCAAACTTGGCAGTGGAACTTGCCCAGAAGTTAGATTGAAGTCTAACCTCAATAGATTATCTCAAAAAAACTGTTAGGAAAAATGAGAGTTAGGATGGATAGAAGGATTAAAGCGTTTTGCCAGTGTGTGGTATTTTTTTGGGCCTCATCCGGATTTGCGGAACAAGAACATGCTTTGGAGCCAGTGTCTGAAATTAGCGGAACCCAAATACAGGCCATCCAACATACTGAAAACCCGCCCGTTGCTCCCAATGTGGACTTAAAGAAAATAACCCCGCCACCCGTACCTGAAATCGCACCAGTTATAGCAACACAGCCTGAACCCCGCAGGAAACCCTCCTCAAGTCGGAGTCACGAGCTTGTTGGTGGCTCAGAAGGCAATGAAGACGCATTTGATGAAATAAAAATAGAGAAATTTATTATCCTTGGTTCCGAAGTCCCACCTGCAACAGCAACCCGCTTAGCCTGGACACCAAATGTCAGTATTGCCGGGCTTACCATACCCACCCCAGTGTTAGTCATTAATGGTAAAAATCCTGGGAAAACACTTTGCATGACTGCCGCTATTCATGGCGATGAGTTAAACGGTGTAGAAATAGTACGCCGCGTGATGTATGACATCGTGCCGGAAAAACTAACGGGAAAGATAATAGGAATTCCCATCGTGAATCTAAAAGGGTTTCAGCGGGCCTCACGTTACCTGCCTGACCGTAGAGACCTGAACCGCGCTTTCCCCGGCGACCCTCAAGGAAGCCTTGCTGCACGAATTGCCTACTCCTTATTTTATGAAGTGATCGTCCGGTGTGATTATTTAATTGATTTGCACACTGGTTCATTGCGTAGAACAAACCTGCTGCAAGTGAGGGCTGACATGAGTCAGCCCGAAGTGGTTAAATTTACACACGGTTTTGATGACACAGTGGTCGTGCACAGTTAAGGAGAGCCAGGAATGCTGAGGACGGCAGCAGTGGAATACGGTATCACTGCGGTAACCCTGGAAGCAGGAGAGTCGATGAGGCTACAAGCAGATCAGGTAGAGCTAGGAGTAAAAAGTATTTATAGCTTATTAAAGACCCAGAAAATGTATTCTAGAAATTTCTCCTGGGGGAAACCAGAGCCTACTTATTATCAATCACGTTGGCTACGTGCAAACACAGGAGGGATTCTTTTTAGTCGCATCGAGTTAGGAGATGAAATCAAAAAAGGGGAAGTGTTAGGCACGGTGGGAGACCCTATTACCAATGAAGAAAGTCAGATAATTGCACCCTTTGACGGTCGAATTATCGGCATGGCCGTTAACCAAATAGTGATGCCTGGTTTTGCGGCATACCACATTGGTATTGAGGCTCCAGAAGAAAAGTGTAGATTCATCCCAGAAACAGGACGTTCAGCTCAAAAAAACCAGGGCCAGGATTCTGAACATCAAGGCAACATTCCTGTAGATGAAGATAGTGTAGAGGAGCGGGGATCGATTCTTTTCGATTGTGCGCAAAAATGAGCGCATTTTCTAAGGCCGAAACACCTTATAACTTCGAGTCAATCGTTAATGCGATGACCATGTTGATTGCCACGGCATCGGAGGAGTAAAGTACTGTTGCGGAAGAAATTAACCGTAAATTTCACAGTGCATCGAGCGAATAGACAGTACTGCAAATGGTGCGCGGGAGACCGGCAGTACTGTAAATAACGCAAGTTTCGGAGTTCCTGTTTCCGGCAAAGCACGACGTCAATCACGGGATTTTCGATGTCATTTTGAACTCTGAAACTTGAGTTTTTAACCTTGCTGTCGTAGGCGCGCACAGAGGGTTCTAGTTTTAAGGGGTTTAACTTTGTGCTTCAAGTTCTTCCCAGCGCTCAAAGCATACTTCCAACTCTGATTCGGTATGAGTAAGCTCATCGCTTAGAGCTGAAAGCTTCTCATGGTCTGAGTGGATTTTTTTGTCTGCGAGCTGGGCTTGAAGTGCCGATTTTATCTTCGAGTTCTTGCAGCTTTTTTGGTAAAGAATCCAGCTCCCTCTGGTCATTATAATTTAGCTTTACCTTTTTTTTTGTTTCGTTGGCGGCGCTTGGTTTTACAGCGCTTTCGCTACTTTGTATGGCCTTCGCTTTTGCGTCAGTTTGGATTTTTCTTTGGCGAAGCCAATCATCATAACCACCAACGTACTCATTGATTATGCCGTGCTCTTCAAAGGCAAATACGCTGGTAACCACGTTGTTTAAAAAGGTGCGATCATGGCTGACAATAAGCAGGGTGCCGGGGTAGTCGGCGATGAGCTCTTCCAGCAAATCGAGGGTTTCGATATCCAAATCATTGGTGGGTTCGTCGAGAACCAGCAGGTTGGATTCGCGGGCAAAAAGTTTTGCCAGTAAGAGTCGGTTTTTTTCTCCGCCAGAGAGGGCTTTGACGGGGGTATTTGCGCGATCGGGACTGAATAGGAAATCTTGGAGGTATCCGATTACATGCTTATCTCTGCCGTTAATCGTAACGGTATCTCTTCCTTCCCCAAGGTTGTCACGCACCGATAATTTTTCATCGAGCTGCCCACGTAGTTGATCAAAGTAAGCAACTTGTAGATTGGTGCCGAGCTTTATTTCTCCTTTATCGGGAGTAAGCTGGCCGAGTAGCAGTTTTAGTAACGTCGATTTTCCAACGCCATTGGGGCCGACAATTCCGATGCGGTCTTTTCGTGTGATCACTGTGCTAAAGTTTTTAACGAGTCGATTGTCGCCATATTGGTAAGAAATATTTTTGGCTTCGATAACTTTTTGGCCGCTCTTTTCTCCGGTGGAAACCTCTAAACGCACTTTGCCCACCTGATTGCGTCGCTCTGAACGTTCTTTTCGCAGTGCTTCAAGGCTGCGCACACGCCCTTCATTGCGGGTACGGCGGGCTTTAATACCTTGGCGTATCCACACTTCTTCCTGAGCGAGTTTTTTATCAAAGAGTGCGTTTTGTTTATCCTCTGCATCCAGAGCTTCTTGTTTTCGGCGTAAATAGTTTTCGTAATCGCCAGGCCAGTCACTCAATTTGCCGCGATCAAGGTCGATAATGCGTGTTGAGAGGGAACGAATAAATGAGCGGTCGTGACTGATAAAGAGCAGGCTGCTTGAGTAGTTGAGTAAAAATGCTTCTAACCACTGAATGGATTCAATATCTAGGTGGTTGGTAGGTTCGTCTAAAAGAAGAATGTCGGGTTGTTTAACCAATGCTTGCGCGAGCAGAACGCGCCTTTTAAGCCCGCCAGAAAGTGATTCAAATTTCATTTCGCCATCAAGGCTAAGTAAGCTTAATACTTGGCTAACCTGTTGCTCTAGTGCCCAGCCGTCTTTGGCTTCAAGCTCTTTTTGTACAATCTCCAGCTTGTACAGTGCTTCTTCAGTATAGTTCTCAGCCAACTCCGTGGTGAGATGCTGGTACTGCTGAATCAGTGGAGCCATATCCCCAAGCCCCTGCGCTACCAAGTCGAATACACTACCTTGATAACCACGCGGTACTTCCTGCTCTAAGCGCGCCACGGTGAGCGCGCCGCTGGTTTCGACAAGACCTTCATCGGGGAGGATTTCACGATTAATGGTTTTGAGAAGTGTCGATTTTCCCGAACCATTACGGCCTACAAGGCACACACGCTCGCCTTTGTTGAGAGTAAGACTTAGGTGGTCTAATAAGGCTGGGCCACCGAAACTAACAGTAATATCACGAAGACGGAGTAAAGACATAATAGGGTTTACAAATAATGGAAAGCGGCGATTATACAGTGATCTCTCGCAGTAGAGGGTAATAGTCACGAATTTACTTATATTCGCCGTGTAGAGATAAATTTTACGGAAAGGGTTTTATGCGCAGATTTTCTGAGTTGGTCTTCAGCATAGAAGCGGTAAAGCCATATTTATGGCTGACGTAGTTTTGTTAGCTCTGTTTTAAAGAACTGACAGCCTAGTTTTTGCCATGTTTTTAGGTAGTTAAAGTCTGTTGATAGAGGTTGCCACCCTAGGCCATCAAGCGCCATATTGGTGGCAAAAAAGAGCTGTTCTTCTTTATCGGCCTGCTGTGTAAGAAACGCCCCTTGGCTGGACATCATGAGTGAAATATTACCGAAGGCACTTGCCCAACCGGTGAAGGCCAATTCGAAAACCTTTGTTTTGTATTTCGCATCGATATCTCCGGCATCCAGAGCGTCTTGAATGATATTGGTCATATGCAGCACTAAACGCATTTCTTCTTTGCGGTAGTTATTGAGTCTTTTTTCAGAACCTCGGGCCATTAGAGACGGGTTTTGAAGTTGTAAAACGCAGGTGAACAGTGCCGGATGACTGAAACAATAAATTTGATAGGCGAGAAAGAGTGCCATAATCCGTTCACGTGTGCTGCCTTTGAAGGCGTCTAAGCGTTCATAGTAAGACATTAAGGAGATGCAGTAGCGAGTCGCAATTTCGCAGAGTAAATCTTCGCGATTTATAAAGTGGTTATAGAGAGTGCCTTTGGTACATTCGGCCCGTTTGTGGAGGTTTTCCATGCGCAGCGCTGCAAAGCCAGATTCATTAATGATTTCCAGGGCGCACTGTATGATTTTTTCTTCTCGTGCCTGAATGCGTATTTGGGTGACGCTTTTTTCTTTAGTAGCGGTTGGCATTATCAATATTTTCTAAAGTCGGCGAGGGAATGATTTGTTGGATTCAATGTGGAACTTTGATTTAGGGTACTGCCAAAAATAATAGTGGATTAACGCGAGCGTTATTAAGGCTGACACTCCAATGTAAATGCGGCCCTGTGGCACGACCTGTTTGGCCTATGGAGCCAACACGTTGCCCGCGTTTGATATGTTGGCCTAGTTGTACATTAACGCTGCTCATGTGGCAAAACATGCTGACAAGACCTTGACCATGATCAATTAATACCGTTCTTCCGTTAAAGAAATAATAGCCACTCGCACGAATTATTCCGTCTGCAGGTGCAATAATCGGGCTTCCTTCTGGTGCGGCAATATCGATACCACTGTGTGGATTACGCGGCTGTTTATTAAAAAAACGCTTTAAGCCAAAGGGGCTAGAGTAGGGGCCTTGTGCAGGTTTAATAAATGGGATGAGGTCTTTGCTTTGTTTCGTCCAGCGTTGATAAACTTGGTTCATTTCTTTCTTTTCTTTACTGATACGGGCTAAGTCTTTTTTATTGGGGTTGACCTGGCGTTTATTTTTTATCGTTAGATATTGTGATTCGTATTGTTTTCCTTTTAGGTTAAATTCAAGGTTAAAGGGCGTCCCTCTATTTGGCACGACTTCGATTTGATGATTACCAACAGACGTATTTAATGGTATTCCCACTACGGCAATCCAACTGGCTTCATCGGAGTGAACCATTAATTGGCGTCTATTAAAATATACCTGAGGAGCGCTAAAGTCATCGATATCAATATTTATAAGTGCGATGCCGCCTGGTACTGGGTCGGCCTGGGGCAGTGCAAAAGCATAGTTTGAGAAAAAACAAAGAGTGGTGATAGATATAATTCGAAGGAACATGGGCATAAATTTTTTACCGGCTGAGTTTTATTTGGCCAACTTTTTTAACAGGCACAGCTGCCATAAATGGTAGGTCAATGCCTATATTACCGTTTAATTCATAATTAATCGCTTTGGTGCCACTTTTTATAACATTAACCAAGTGGGAGCTGGAGCGTAAAAGGTTAAGCTTTATAATGATGTCGATGCTTTCCGTCCCCCCTGCTGGAATGCTAAAAGCTTTTGGAATGCGACCTTTTGCAAACTCATCCCCTGCCAGGCTGACGGTATAATCAAATGTTTTAATGGGTAGGGGGATTTTATTTGGGTTGTTTACGTTTAATTGAATGGAAAAAGTTTGGTTTATAAACCCAGCTTTAACGAGCTTGAATTTCCCTACCGATACTTCAGGCGCTTTTATTACTTCCTGTAATACGGTGCTACATCCTTCAAATGTAAGCGCGAGGAAAAGAATTAAGAGGATGGAAGCATATCGGTGGAGGGGGCGTGTCATTTTCTAATATCCTCATCGGGTTTGATTAAGTTGTCGGGATTGATCTCAGTGACTGTGGAATAAATAGTACCCTGATGCACTTCACTGCATAGAGTGTCTCCAATTTTTACATCATCGAAACGTCTTATCAGGTTCAGCTTTTTCCCTTGGCCGGTCTTTTTACTGGTAATTGAGTAGCCCCGTGTGAGTGTCGCAAGGGGGCTGAGTGCACCCAAGCGGCGGCCATTACCTTGAAGGGATTGCTGCCTAAGCCGTAAAAAATGCTCCATACTGCGCTCCAGCCTTTGACGGTATTGCTGAATATTTTCCAGTTGTTGTTCGAATTGTAGTTGAGGGGAGTTCAGGTGCAAGCGTGTAGTACAATTTTCCAGGGTTGATTTTTGGTCAGATAGTTGAAAGCGGATTGCATTTTTTAGCCGGGTTTCGAGCATATCCAGACGTTGGGTTTGTTCTTGTATCGTTTGGCCTGGGTGTTTGAGGCGCTTTTGAATATGCCTAAGGTATGCCTGTTTGTTAAGTATATTTGCCTGTATTAAGTGAAGGAGGCTTTGCTTTAGGCTGTTAACGTTGCTGAGTAGTTTATGTTGATCGGGGCTTAGCAATTCAGCCGCTGCGGAGGGGGTCGGTGCTCGCATATCTGCAACAAGGTCAGCAATGGTGAAGTCTATTTCGTGCCCCACGGCTGACACAATGGGAATAGTGGAAGTGAAAATCGCTCGGGCTACCACTTCTTCATCAAAGGCCCATAAGTCCTCTAAAGCACCACCGCCACGGCCGATAATTAAGACATCAATATTGCTTTGACTGTTAGCTTTTTCGATCATTCGAGCGATATTTTGTGCCGAACCCTCACCTTGCACCATACTTGGAAAAAGCACGATGTCTGTTGCTGGGAATCGCCGTTTAAACACCGTGAGAATGTCGCGAATAGCGGCACCGGTAGGGGAGGTAACCACTCCCACAGTTTGCGGATGGCTTGGTATTTCCTGTTTGTATTCAGGGGCGAAGAGGCCTTCATCAGAAAGTTTTCGCTTAAGTTGCTCGTAAGCACGGCGTAATGCACCTTCGCCTGACTCCTCCATGCTATCAACAATGATTTGATAATCACCACGCGGGGCATAAAGACTCACTCTGCAACGTACCATCACCTGTGTGCCGTTACGTGGTGTGAAGGTAAGAAAGCGGTTGTTGCCCTTAAACATAGCGGCACGAACTTGTGCGTTGCTGTCTTTTAGCGTGAAATAAAGGTGCCCTGACGAGGGTTTGACGAGGTTAGAAATTTCTCCCTCTACCCAGATAGCAGGGAATTTTCCTTCGAGTAAGCTGCGAACGCGCTGATTTAGTTCACCAATAGATATAATGTTTCGTGTGTCAACGGCGATGCTCATGGTTATGAAAGGCTCGGTGGGTCACTAATTTAGTGTTTGGATGAGAGTGGTCTGGCTTGATTTATTTAGTAACACCTCAGCTCACGTTCAAATTTGAATGCAATCTGAACTCTTACAAAGTTCGCGGAGGTGTTACTTTATTTATTGCTCAGCGAGGTAGGTCGAAAGCCTTATTCTTTCTTCGGGCGTAAGAAAATAGCCCAGTTTGCTTCGACGCCAGAGTATATCCTCTGCGTTAACTGCCCACTCGCTTCTGCGGAGGTATTCTATCTCTATTTCATAAAGACCACATCCAAAGTGCTCGCCTAAATCTTCAATATTGTCTACTGCGTCAAACATTTTTAAGCTGTTAAGGCCGTAGCTAAGCGCTAAGCGCTGATGGGTTTCTGGGCTTAAAAAGGGCGTTTGTCGGGAAATGCGGCGCAATAAGTCAGGCCAGTCTTCGCGGGAAAATTCACCTCCGGGAAGTGGGGTGTTGGCAGGTAGAGGGGAAGTCATATTGCGAAAATAAGGGCGGATTTTGCTTAGTGCAGATTCAGCTAAGCGCCGGTAGGTGGTTATTTTTCCACCAAAAACTGAGAGTAAAGGTTGATGGGATACCTCCTGCAATTCCAGGGTGTAATCGCGGGTGATGGCAGATGGGTCTCCCGACTCATCATCACAGAGTGGGCGAACGCCAGAAAAATCAGCAAAAATATC
>JAESUE010000106.1 GCA_016763235.1 Pseudomonadales bacterium | reverse complement strand
TTAGCGGGTATCGTATAGTGGCTATTACCCCAGCCTTCCAAGCTGATGACGAGGGTTCGATTCCCTCTACCCGCTCCAATTGCACTGCGTGAGAAAGGATAGTGCTCATATAGCTCAGTCGGTAGAGCACTTCCTTGGTAAGGAAGAGGTCACCGGTTCAATTCCGGTTATGAGCTCCATTTAAGTAGCAGACGTAATTTGGCTGTTTAACGGTTAAATAGCACAAAAAACGACACCAATTCATTACGCAGGTATTACCTTACCCGTTTAGGAGGGGCAAAAATGTCAAAGGAAAAGTTTGAAAGAACGAAACCCCACGTAAACGTGGGAACCATCGGTCACGTAGATCACGGTAAAACAACGCTTACAGCAGCGCTTACCCGTGTTTGCGCAGAAATATGGGGCGGCGAAGCTGTCGCTTTTGATGGAATTGATAACGCACCGGAAGAGCGAGAGCGTGGCATTACCATCGCTACCTCTCATGTTGAGTATGACTCTCCCAAGAGGCACTACGCACACGTTGACTGTCCTGGACACGCCGATTATGTGAAAAACATGATTACTGGTGCTGCCCAAATGGATGGCGCGATTCTAGTATGTTCCGCAGCAGATGGCCCTATGCCTCAAACGCGTGAGCACATTCTTTTATCTCGCCAGGTCGGCGTGCCATACATTGTTGTGTTTCTTAACAAATGCGACATGGTGGATGACGAAGAATTGCTAGAGCTGGTAGAAATGGAAGTTCGAGAGCTGCTTGATCTCTATGAGTTCCCTGGTGATGATACTCCTATTATCAAAGGTTCCGCACTTAAGGCGCTAGAAGGCGATACAGGCCCACTCGGCATGCCAGCAGTACAAAAGCTGGTTGAAACCCTAGATAGCTATATTCCTCAGCCAGAACGCGCGATAGATCAGCCATTCTTACTGCCGATAGAAGATGTTTTCTCAATCTCTGGTCGTGGCACGGTTGTTACTGGGCGAATAGAGCGAGGAATTGTGAATGTCGGTAACGAAATTGAAATTATCGGCATTAAAGAAACAACTAAAACCACCTGTACGGGTGTAGAAATGTTTCGCAAGCTGCTTGACGAAGGTCGGGCAGGGGAAACCGTTGGAGTTTTACTGCGCGGAACAAAGCGAGAAGAAGTGGAGCGTGGTCAAGTACTTGCCGCGCCTGGCAGTATTACACCTCATACCAAGTTCGAAGCTGAAGTATATGTTCTGAGCAAGGATGAGGGCGGCCGTCACACGCCTTTCTTTAAAGGTTATCGTCCGCAGTTTTATTTCCGTACCACTGACGTCACTGGGGCATGTGAGCTACCAGAAGGCGTTGAGATGGTAATGCCGGGTGATAATGTTCAAATGAAAGTTGAACTGATCCACCCTATCGCAATGGAAGAAGGTTTACGCTTTGCAATTCGTGAAGGTGGTCGCACTGTGGGTGCGGGCGTTGTCGCGAAGATTTTTGAATAAAAACCTATCTGCAGGCTAAATAAAGCTTGCAGATGGGTTTGTTAAGCGTTATATTGTGCGCCCTTGTTGTTAAGGGTGTGAACAGCCTGAGCATAGATTCGGGCATTAGTTTTAATATTCGGTTTCCTTTTTGGCTTGGCGGTTGAGAGGGAGGGCGGAGTTTTGCATATTTTTATGCTCAAATTTTTGGAGTTTGGTAGCAATGTCAAGCCAGAGAATACGTATCAGGTTAAAGGCTTTTGATCACAAGCTGATTGATCAGTCCTCGCTTGAAATCGTAGAGACAGCAAAGCGTACTGGTGCTCAAGTGTGCGGGCCGATACCTTTGCCTACTCGTAAAGAGCGATTTACAGTTTTAGTTTCTCCTCACGTTAATAAAGATGCGCGCGATCAATATGAGATTCGCACTTATAAACGTTTGGTAGATATAGTCGAGCCCACCGATAAGACAGTTGACGCGCTGATGAAGCTCGATCTTGCTGCGGGTGTGGATATTAAGATTAGTTTAGGTTAGTTGGATTGAGAGGTTAAACCGATGGCTATAGGTTTGGTCGGGCGCAAATGCGGTATGACAAGAGTGTTTCAGGAAGACGGTACTTCTGTTCCGGTTTCTGTTATTGAAATAACTCCGAATCGTATCACGCAAGTGAAGACAAAAGAGAGTGACGGTTATTCGGCGGTGCAGATTGCTGCTGGCGTGAAGAAAGCGTCAAGTGTGAGCAAGCCTGAAGCTGGGCTGTTTGCTAAAGCCGGTGTAGAAGCTGGTTCAGTCATCAGCGAGTTTCGAGTTGACGAAGAAGATATTGCCAAGTTTGACCTTGGAGGCGTTGTTGGTTTGGACGTCTTTAAAGAGGGGCAGATGGTTGATGTCTCTGGGGTGTCTAAGGGTAAGGGTTTTGCTGGTGGTGTTAAGCGTTGGGGTTTTGCAATGCAAGACGCTACGCACGGTAACTCTCTATCTCATCGAGCGCCAGGATCTATAGGGCAGTGTCAGACTCCAGGTCGTGTATTTAAGGGCAAGAAAATGGCTGGCCAGCTTGGAAATAAAAGAGTTTCCATTCAGTCATTAGAAGTCGTAAAGATTGATGTGGAAAACAATTTGTTGCTAATTAAGGGAGCTATCCCTGGTGCGACGGGTAGCAATGTTGTTGTTTCCACCGCTGTTAAGACTCGCTCTTAAGGGGAAGTAAGCAATGAATTTGAATACTACTACAGGCGAAACAATAGCAGTTTCTGAAGAAGCCTTCGCTAGAGAATTTAATGAAGCCTTGGTGCACCAGGTTGTTACAGCGTACCTGGCCGCCGGACGGGCTGGAACAAAAGCCCAGAAGACTCGCTCTGACGTAAGGGGTGGTGGTCGTAAGCCATGGCGCCAGAAAGGAACGGGTAGAGCTAGAGCCGGGACTATTCGTAGTCCGCTATGGCGCACAGGTGGCGTAACGTTTGCCGCGCGCCCTAGAAGCTTCGAGCAGAAGGTTAATAGGAAAATGTATCGCGGCGCGATGCAATGTATTTTTTCTGAATTACTTAGAAGCGATAGGGTTTTGATAGTTGATGACTTTGAAGTTTCGGAGCCAAGAACAAAATTCGCTGTAGCAAAATTGAGCGAAATAGGCTTAGAAAAAGGATTGATAGTCGTTGACGAGCTGACTGAGAATGCATATCTATCTTTGCGGAATATTCCGAACGTGGATATTGTGGAAGCTAAGTCTTGTGACCCTGTTAGTCTCGTGTCTGCCGACAAGGTGGTTCTGACTGTTGGTGCGCTTAAGCAGATAGAGGAGGCATTGGCATGAAGGAAGAGCGAATATACCAGGTGCTTTTAGCTCCGCATGTGACAGAAAAAGCATCCTTGGCGTCTAGCGGAAACCAGGTGGTCTTTAAAGTACTTAAGGATTCCAACAAGCTAGAAATAAAAAAGTCTGTTGAGCGTTTGTTTGAGGTAAAGGTTAAGTCTGTAACCACCTCTGTCGTAAAAGGCAAAGCTAAGCGTCACGGCAAATCACTTGGCGTTAGAAGTGATTGGAAAAAAGCCTATGTGACTCTTCATGAAGGCTTTGATATTAACCTATTGGGTGCTGAATAGTTCGAGGAGAGCCAAGGTGGCTATTGTAAAATGTAAGCCAACGTCCCCAGGTCGACGTTTCGTGGTAAAAGTCGTTAACAGCGATCTTCATAAAGGTAAGCCTTATGCGCCCTTATTGGAGCCAAAGAAAAAATCTGGCGGCAGGAATAACAATGGGCGCATTACTACGCGTCACATTGGTGGTGGTCATAAGCAGCATTATCGCATAATTGACTTCAAGCGTAATAAAGACGGGATTCCTGGTGTTGTTGAGCGCTTAGAATACGATCCTAATAGAACCGCTAATATAGCATTGATTAAATATGCTGATGGTGAGCGACGCTATATTATCGCAGCAAAAAACCTGAAAGTTGGTGATGAGATTCAGTCTGGTGAACAAGCTCCGATAAAGATCGGAAATGCTTTGCCGATGCGAAATATACCTTTGGGTAGCACTGTCCATTGCGTCGAAATGAAGCCTGGAAAAGGCGCTCAGATCGCTAGAAGTGCAGGAACGTCTGCGCAGTTGTTGGCTAAAGACGGTGCTTATGTCACGTTGAGGCTGCGATCCGGTGAAATGAGAAAGGCTTTGGCTGAATGTAAGGCGACGCTCGGTGAAACTTGTAACTCCGAGCATAGTCTTCGCTCTTTAGGTAAGGCGGGTGCGTCTCGCTGGAGAGGTGTTCGGCCGACAGTAAGAGGTGTTGTAATGAACCCCGTCGACCATCCTCATGGCGGTGGTGAAGGGCGAACATCAGGTGGTCGTCACCCGGTTACACCTTGGGGCGTTCCAACCAAAGGTTATAAGACGCGCTCTAGCAAGCGTACGAATAAAATGATAGTTCGTGATAGACGAGTTAAATAACGTTTTAAGAAGAGGGCTTTACTGTGCCACGATCATTAAAAAAGGGTCCATTTATTGATCTGCATTTATTAAGAAAGGTTGAGAAGGCTGTTGAGGAAAACTCTAAAAAGCCTATAAAAACCTGGTCGCGCAGATCAATGGTATTTCCAAATATGGTTGGGCTTACGATAGCCGTCCATAACGGGAAGCAGCACGTGCCTGTTTACGTTACAGAGCATATGATTGGCCATAAACTTGGCGAATTTTCTGCCACTCGCACCTATCGTGGCCATGCCGCAGATAAGAAAGCAAAACGCTAGCATCAGGGTTATTTATATGGAAACTTCAGCTCGCTTAAAGGGTGCGAGGATATCGGCTCAGAAAGCCCGTCTTGTCGCAGACCAGGTCAGGGGTCTAGGTGTTGATCAGGCCCTTAATATGCTTATATTCAGTGAGAAAAAAGCTGCTCACTTAGTAAAAAAAGTTTTAGATTCAGCAATCGCAAATGCTGAAAATAATGAAGGTGCTAACATCGACGAGTTGTTCGTTAGTGAGATTTTTGTCGATGAAGGCTTAACAATGAAACGCATTAGACCAAGAGCTAAGGGGCGAGCTGACCGTATCCTTAAAAGGTCCTGCCATATAACCGTTAAAGTTTCGGATAGTTAGGAGAGACCAGATGGGTCAGAAAGTTCATCCAACGGGCATTAGGCTCGGGATCGTTACAAAACACACCTCAACGTGGTTTGCAGGGCCGAAGCAATACGCTGCTAACTTGGTAGATGATCTAAAGGTTCGTGAATTCTTATTCGAAGAGCTTAAAAAGGCATCAGTCTGCAGAGTGGAAATTGAGCGACCTGCTGAGAATGCTCGTATCACTATTTTCACCGCGCGGCCAGGGATAGTGATTGGCAAGCGTGGCGAAGATGTTGAGCGGCTTCGTAAGAAAGTGAGCAAGATGATGGGTGTTCCCGTTCACTTGAACATTGAGGAAGTTCGGAAGCCAGATCTTAATGCGTATCTTACGGCTCAAAATATTGCGTCGCAATTAGAGCGCCGTGTTATGTTTCGGCGTGCTATGAAAAGATCTGTCCAGAATGCGATGAGGGCAGGCGCCAAAGGCATCAAGGTGCAAGTTGGCGGACGATTAGGTGGTGCTGAAATAGCACGAACCGAATGGTATAGAGAGGGCAGAGTTCCGCTTCATACGCTTCGTGCTGATATCGATTACGCTGAGTATCGAGCAAACACTACTTATGGGGTAATCGGCGTCAAGGTCTGGATCTTTAAAGGCGAAGTACTTGATGGGCAGCTTCCAAAGGAAGAGCCGTTGCCGGGAAAGACCGTCAAGCGCCAAAAAGGGGGTAATTACAGATGCTACAGCCTAAAAGAACTAAATTTAGAAAGCAGCACAAAGGCAGAAATCGCGGTTTGGCTCAGCGTGGTAGCAAAGTATCTTTTGGCGAGATTGCGCTAAAAGCGACTGGTCGTGGTAGGCTTACAGCGCGCCAAATAGAAGCGGCGCGTCGTGCGATGACAAGGCATATTAAACGTGGTGGAAAGATTTGGATTAGGGTTTTTCCAGACAAGCCGATAACGCAAAAGCCGTTAGAGGTTCGTCAAGGTAAGGGTAAAGGTAACGTTGAGTATTGGGTTGCTCAAATCCAGCCAGGCCGTGTTTTATATGAGATGGAAGGTGTTGAAGAACATGTTGCCAGGGAAGCGTTTGCATTGGCAGCAGCGAAGCTCCCTATTCCTACAACAGTTGTTACGCGGACGGTAATGTAATGAAAGTTAGTGAGTTGAGAGAAAAATCTTCTCCAGAGCTTGAGCAGTCACTGTTAGGTTTAAGGGAAGAGCAATTTAAATCTAAAATGCAGCATGCATCTGGGCAGCTTAATACGAACCATCAGATCAAGCAGATTCGAAGGGATATTGCTCGCGTTAAAACAGTTCTAAGGCAAAAGGTAGGTGAAGAATAATGGCTGATCCCAAGAGCAGCGAGACCCAACGTACGCTTACCGGTACTGTAGTGAGTAGCAAAAGAGATAAAACAATTTCTATACTCGTAGAAAGGAAAGTGAAACATCCTATTTATGGGAAGATCATTAAGCGTTCCAGCAAAATACAGGCGCATGATGAAGAGAATGTTTGTAGTGAAGGAGATATCGTGACAGTGGCTCAGAGCCGGCCTTTATCTAAAACAAAAAGCTGGGTTTTGCTAAGTGTTAATACGAAAGCAAAAGTCTAGAATAAATTTAACGATTTTTGATAGGAACGTTTGGAGGCCATAAATGATACAGACCCAAACAAAACTCGGTGTTGCGGATAATAGCGGCGCGCGTAGTGTTCAATGTATAAAAGTACTCGGCGGCTCTCATCGACGCTATGCCGGGATCGGTGATGTTATCAAAGTCTCCGTGAAAGAAGCGATTCCTCGCGGAAAAGTTAAAAAAGGCGACGTTATGAATGCTGTTGTCGTCAGAACAAAGAAAGGTGTTAGGCGCCCAGATGGCTCCGTTATCCGCTTTGACGAAAATGCTGCGGTTTTACTTAATGCCCAAAAGCAGCCAATCGGAACTCGAATTTTTGGCCCTGTTACTCGAGAGTTACGCGGTGAACAGTTTATGAAGATCATATCACTCGCACCAGAAGTGTTATAAGCAAAGAGGCGTCATGTAATGCTGAAGATTAAAAGAGATGATGACGTAATGGTCACCGTTGGTAGGGATAAAGGAAAAAGAGGAAAGGTCGTTAAAGTCCTTGAGAGCGGTCGACTTATTATTTCTGGTGTTAATATGGTTAAAAAACACACCAAGCCAAATCCGCAAGCCGGTATCTCAGGAGGAATAATTGAAAAGGAAGCACCGATTGACGCTTCAAACGTTGCAATTTTCAACCCGAGTACTGAAAAAGCGGATCGTATAGGATTTAAATTACTCGAAGACGGTAAAAAGGTTCGTTTTTTCAAGTCCAATAACGAATTATTAGGCGCATAGAGCGGTAGGCCAGATGGAAACTTTAAAAGAAAGATATAAAAATGTGGTTGTCCCAAAACTACTTGAGGAGTTCGGTTATGGCTCAAGTATGGCAGTTCCTCGTATTACCAAAATCACTCTGAATATGGGTGTTGGTGAAGCGGCTCAAGATAAGAAAGTCCTCAAGGGGGCCCTGTCAGATCTTGAGAAAATTGCAGGGCAAAAACCAGTTATAACCTTGGCTCGAAAATCTATTGCTAGCTTTAAGATCCGTGATGGTTGGCCTATAGGTTGTAAAGTAACCTTACGTAAAGAGCGTATGTGGGATTTTTTTGACCGATTAGTTTATATTGCGGTTCCTCGTATTCGTGACTTCAGAGGTTTGAGTCCGAAGTCCTTCGACGGACGTGGAAACTATAGCATGGGCTTGAAAGAACAAATCGTCTTCCCAGAGATAGATTACGACAAAGTTGATAAGCTACGTGGTTTGGATATTTGCATCACCACTACTGCGAAGACAGATGAAGAAGGCCGAGCCTTACTATCTGCTTTCAACTTCCCCATCAGAAAATAGGAACGTCCATAATGGCAAAAACTTCTATGATAGAGCGCGAAAAGCGCCGAACAAAGCTAGTTGCAAAATATTCTGAAAAACGTGCAGCGCTAAAAGCTATTATAAAAGATCTTGACACCACAGATGAAGATCGTTGGGACTCACAGCTTAAGCTTCAGGCTTTGCCACGTGATTCGAGCAAAGTACGTCAGAGAAATCGTTGTGGACTAACCGGGCGGCCTCACGGTTACTACCGCAAGTTTGGTTTAAGTAGGAATAAGCTTCGGGAGGCGGCCATGCGTGGTGACGTTCCTGGTCTAGTAAAGGCAAGTTGGTAATTTAGAGGGTTCTATATAATGAGCATGCAAGACCCCATAGCAGATCTGTTAACACGTATTAGAAACGGTCAAATGGCCGGAAAAGTAGAGGTGCAAATGCCTCACTCTAAAGTTAAGCAAGCGCTATGCAACGTATTGATTGAAGAAGGTTACCTGCAGAGCTGCGAAGCAGTTGGTGAAGAGAAAAAGCCCGAATTAAAAGTCGTACTAAAATATTTTGAAGGTGCTCCGGTAATCGAGAAGATCAAAAGAATTAGTCGTCCAGGTTTGCGCGTTTTCAAAGGTAAGGATGAAATACCAAAAGTAAATGGTGGTTTAGGGACAGCTATTATTTCTAGCAACAAGGGTATTCTTTCAGATCGAGCTGCGCGCGAGCAGGGTGTCGGTGGTGAAATTCTCTGTACTGTTTCTTAGATAGGCGGTAAAAATGTCACGTGTAGCAAAAAAACCTATATCACTTCCTGCTTCCGTCGAGGTTTCAATCGATGGCTTAAAGGTTGCGGTAAAGGGGAAGAATACAACTTTACATCACATATTACACCGCTCGGTAGCTGTGTCTCTTTATAATAACGAGCTCACATTTACCCAAAGAAATAGCGGGGCTAACGAGTGGGCTCAGGTCGGCACGGCAAGGTCGATAATAAATAATATGGTTGTTGGTGTATCTGAAGGCTTTCAGAAGAAACTTTTGTTAAATGGGGTCGGCTACAGAGCGCAGGCGAAAGGAAGTGTTCTTAATTTGACGCTGGGTTTTTCTCATCCCGTTCAACATGCTATTCCCGATGGGATTTCTGTTGAGACGCCGACTCAAACCGAGATTGTGTTAAAGGGGGCTGACAAGCAATTAATTGGTCAGGTTGCTTCTGAGATTCGCGCATATAGACCGCCAGAACCCTATAAGGGCAAAGGTGTTCGTTACGCAGATGAGAATGTTCGTAGAAAAGAAGCCAAGAAAAAATAATCTGGCAAGAATACATTAAAGTTGAGACAGTTAGCATGAGTCATAAAAAACCGGCTCGCCAAAGACGAGCGAAAAAGTTAAGATTTCAGATTAGAGCGCTTGGGCAGCCAAGGCTTTGTATTAATCGCAGCTCCCAACATATTTATGCGCAGGTAATATCTGGAGATGGCGGCGTTGTTATTGCGTCGGCCTCTACGCTTGAGAAGGGTTTGGATATTTCAGCAACCGGAAATCAGGAAGCTGCGAGCGAAATAGGAAAAAGAATTGCCGAGAGAGCTAAAGAAAAAGGCATTAAAAGTGTTGCCTTTGATCGCTCGGGCTTTAAATATCATGGCCGTGTCCGCGCACTGGCAAATGCGGCACGCGAAGCCGGTTTAGAATTTTAAGGGTACTCTTCATATGTCAAAAAGAGCGCAGAGAAAAGAGCAAGGTGGCGACCAGCAAGAAGAAGGTCTACAGGAAAAGCTCATCCAAGTAAATCGTGTCTCCAAGGTTGTAAAAGGTGGGCGTATATTTAGCTTCACCGCTCTAACCGTTGTTGGAGACGGAAATGGCAAGGTTGGGTTTGGACGGGGCAAAGCTAGAGAAGTTCCACTGGCTATTCAAAAGGCACTAGATCAGGCTCGAAGGAATATGATTCAGGTGGACCTGAATGGTTCCACCCTTCATCATGAAATAAATGGCAGGCATAGTGCGTCGAAGGTTTACATGCAGCCTGCATCTGATGGTACGGGAATCAT
>JAESUE010000105.1 GCA_016763235.1 Pseudomonadales bacterium | reverse complement strand
TGCATTTTTACAACAACCCCAAAGAAAGATTGAGGCCTCTTCTACCCAAAAGCAGGTGAAAGAAAAGGCCCCCGTAGCGATAGTGATATCGGCTTCATTAGCACGCCTGCTTTTTCACTGACTTCGTTTCCCCTGCGGGGTTTTTCAGACTAGCTGAGTACCTTGCCAGCAAAGAAAATTAGCGCACTTCAAATGACAACATCTCTAACGCTATGGTTTTAACATCTCACTGTTATTTTCTTCTAACGAATATAAGCGACTGATTGCAACAGCAAACAGTCGGCCCTCCAAATTCCCGCCTTCCTGTTAATGTAAGTCAGGAACAACACCCACTTGTGGCATATCGGCTAAGCCAATATCTCTCGCGTGCTCTTCAAAACTTTTATTTTTCCAGAAAAATGCTCCTGGCATGGTAGTTGGAATAACTAACACATAGAACAATGCACGGCCCACCAGCGAACTTGCCAAAGCGAGTAATGCGGCAATAAAGAAAACAAATAATGCCAAAGATGGGCTGGAAATACTGAGCAATAAAACCATTAATGACAATCCAGCCGCCACTGCAATACCCATGTTTCTAGCATAATAGCTATACCCAAACGAAGTACATTGAATGTAATGCGCCGCAGCACCTTCACCTTGTTCAGTATTAAGGTGACGCGCATGAGAGATAAGACCGACTCCCTCTAAACCTAAACCCAAGAACATGATCACTGAGCATATAACAAGCACTGATTGCCATGCTTCGCCTGAAATGGCCAAAACAGGTATTGCAGTTAATGCGATAAAAACCGCGCCTAAACTCAACATGCTACCAACAAAACTGGTGGCCGATTGGTGGTGATTCCAAAATGGACGCGCTTTTATCTGGTAACTTTTATACATATAGAACATGCCGCCAATGATAGATATAACCGCAAGTATGCCGGCTAAACCTGCCAGAAATGATATAAAACCAGACTCCATGAAAATATTAATCACTTTAAGTCCCATATAAGCACTGAGGGCAGCAAAGTACACGGCCACGCCAAAGGCTTCACGAGAAACAGGCGATTGCGCAAGGTTATTAAAACCCCGGTAGAACCGCATGGGTTTGCCTAGGTGAGTGGTCGATAAAAACAGGCCGACTCCCTGCAAAGCAATAAGAATAAATAACAATGGATAAATTGCCGCACTATTTGCTACGGCCTCTAATCCATCAAAACCCAATATCGGCCCAAGAAATATAGCTAAAAATGCTCCCATAGAAGCCTGCGTGGCAAGAGTAAAGACCACGAGAGGGTTTTCTCTTGAACTTAATTTATTAGCACCCCAGTATTTTGTTTTACCGACTTTCTCATCGACCACAGAACGAAAGGACCCATCCTCTTGCTTGTGATATTTGACCGGCATTCCATCAGTACGCGTCATTTCATCGGGCATTGTTTTAGTTTGCTCAAATCGAATATTCGGATGGGTAATTTCCGAGGAAGGAAAGCCAGGAATATCCGTTTTACATTGCTCACGCCCTTCAGGTGTATTTTCTACCACACCAAAGTCCAAAGCGTTACCAAGGCAAGCCGTGACACACGCGGGCTTTAAGCCTTCTTCAAGGCGATCTACACACATATTACATTTTGACACCTGCCCTTTTACAGGATCAAGTTGCGGTGCATTATAGGGGCAAACCCAAGTGCAGTAGCCACAACCAAAGCAAGTTTCAGGGTCTTGCAATACTGCGCCATATTCTGTGTGTTTAGTATAGGCCTTAGTAGGACAACCTTTTAAACAAACCGGATCATCACAATGATTACACGCCATAGAAATATTCATACGTTTATAATCAGGATAAGACCCCCCTTCTACATAACCGACTGACCGAAAACTAATATGGGCGGGGTTATCATTTTTTTCAGAACACGCCGCTTCACATGCATGACAACCAATACAATTATCAGCAGTGAAATGAAAGGCATGTTGTTTGTTACGGTTAGGGTTTTCACCAACAGTAGGGTTTCCGTTAATATAGAGTGGATTATTTTCTATCTTAACGGCGTCATCCAGCAACTCAACTAAATCTATTTTCTGGCCATAACGATTTTCTGGCTCAGTTTTCGGATCAAATAATTTCGCATAATTTTGCTCGCCAGGGCGTTTAGGTACAAATTCCCTTGGTGTTGGATCGAGCGGACTGGCCGATGAACCTATTTCGTCGATTGCATCTCTAACTTTGTAAAGTATATTTAACATTTACACCCTCAGTGCAATAAAAATTTTTCCATATTTGAATATTATATTTCAAATATTACTCAAATAAGTAACCATGACTATTTATAAAAACGACTTTTAAGAACGATTCTTCCAAACTACTTTTAAAAGCTGCGCCGCTCCACATTCAGTTTTCCAGCCTCAAGCTGATCAACCATTTCTATCCGAACTGAGCATTGTTTAAAGGCAGGCTGGCGTGAATAAGGATCCAACAAACCAAGCGATACGCGATTAACACAGTCATGATAATGAAAAGGAATAAAAACCATATTGCGCGGAATACGTTGCGTAAGCTGCACCATGACCACTGCATCACCTCGGCGAGAAACAATTCGCACGTAGCTTTGATGCTGAATGCCAAGTTCTTTTGCAGCATCAGGGTTCATTTCCATATACGCCGTTGGGCTGAATTTGTTTAAATTCCCCAGCTTGCCCGTACGGGTTCGAGTATGAAAGTGTTCGACAACTCGGCCACTGTTCATCCAAAACGGATATTCGTCACAAGGCACCTCATTATTATCCACAAACGCCAGAGGAATCAGATTCGCTTTACCATTCTCAGTTTGGAATTTCCCATCGGTATACAGGCGTTGGTCACCCTTTAAGCCCTCGGCACCTTCACGATAAGGCCATTGAATTCCACGGGCCTCTTCAATTTTATCGTGGGACATACCGGATATATCAAGGGTACGATCATCACCCTTTGAAAGCTGCTTCATCTCGTCAAACGCACCGGAAGGTGTATCAGGAAAATGTATTTTCTGGCCATTTTCAAAGCGAGTAGCAAGTTCGCGGAAAATATCAAAATCCGATTTGCTGTTATTTTTCGGCTTTACTACTTGCCGAACCAGATTGTAACGGCGCTCCGTATTGGTAAATGTGCCTGTTTTTTCTGCCCAAACACCTGCGGGTAAAAACATATGTGCATATTCAGTAGTTTCCACATCCTCATAGGTATCCTGCACCACTAGAAAATCGAGTTTTTCCAATATTTTTCGAATACGACCTGTATTCGCCATCGAGGTCATCGGATTGGTTGCCACCAGCCACAAACCTTTAATTTGTCCGGTTTCAATGGCTGGAAATATATCCGTCTGCTGTAAGCCGCGCTTAGTGGGGAAAAATGAAGGTTCTATTCCCCAAAATTTTGCAATCTCTTCACGATGCTCTGGCTTTTCTAGAGCGCGATAACCTGGCAAACCAGAACAAGAAGACCATTCCCTTGTGCCCATGGCATTACACTGGCCAGTGATAGAAAGACTGGTTCCGCCAGGTTTACCAATATTGCCGGTAATAAGATTGAGAGAGTTAATACCCGTCACACCATCAGAACCGTGGGTGCTCTGGTTAATACCCATCGTCCAGATAGACATAGCACTACCTGAACTGGCATATAAGCGCGCCACGCTGCGAATGGTATCCTCATCAATGCCACAAATACGCTGCGCGCGAACAGGGTCCCACTTGGCGACTTCCTCGGCCAGCGCATCAAAATTATTACAGTGAGCCTCAATATAGGCGCGGTCTTCCAACCCTTCATCCAGTATCACGTGCATCAGGGAGTTCATCAGCACCACGTCGGTGCCGGGAGTTATAGGTAAATGAATATCTGCAAACTGGGCCAGCATGGTGACCCGTGGGTCAACCACAATAAGAGGAAACTTTCGTTTTTCTAATGCTTCTTTTAAGCGCCAATAAATAATAGGGTGTTGCTCAGGTAGGTTAGACCCCCAAGCAATCAGGCAATCTGTGTGTTCAAAATCATCGTAGCAGCCAGGAGGACCATCTGATCCGAAAGAGCGTTTATAACCCGATACCGCTGATGCCATACAGAGTGTGGTGTTGCCATCATAATTGTTCGTGCCGATACAACCTCTAACCAACTTACCTAGGCTGTAGAATTCTTCCGTAAAAAGCTGACCAGTAGAAACCACTGCGAAAGAATCCGGACCGTGTTTTTCTTGAATATCTTTTATTTTTTTGGCCATGGTATCAAAGGCAGAATCCCAGCTTGTCTCCTGATAGGGCTCAAATACCTTATCTCTAACAAGGGGATTATTTCCTCGCCCAGCAGAGTCAAACAGCTCATGTTCAAATATACCCTTGATACAAAGCTTTCCACGGTTTACATCTGCCTCAGCGGTACCTCGCGAAGCGACCGGCTTACCATCAGCATTAAGACCAACATCGATGGAACAACCTGTTGAACAATATCCACAGGTCGTATATTTCCACTCAACCACCTTCTTATCCGCAATTCGGATGGGGTTTCGGTCCTTACGGCCAAATAACATAAACATCTCCAGCTAAAACAAAATTACCCACAAATTAATTAGGCAGACTTAATTGCATCAACATTATTAAATGTTGATAGTAAAACAAACCCGATTAAAGCACTGTATTAGTGCCTCCCTTGCCTATCAGCACCACCTTATAACAAAGCAACGAAGATTCAAGGGCAATGGCGGGCAAAAATTAATTATACTCTTCACACCGCAATGATTATGCCAGCCTGCATTTTATCGGTTCTAGTGCCTGGGTAGACACACAAAACAAAGGCTTTTTATCTAGTTTCTATAATTACTGCCGAAACAATTACCGCAAATATACTAAGGTGATTTAGAGCTTAATCATGCTTCATCGCTCCGTTTAGTATTAAGCCCAATGCTTGTGCAAAGCACCGTCCTACGCCCAACAGATATGCGACACCCAATTATACAGGTTCCAAATATGGAAATTATCGCGATAAATAACAAAATAATTTTAAACCAATGCGGTTATTATGGTTAACATTGCAATACATTTACGCAGCTATAAAAAATACCTTGAAGGGCTAGTTATCACAACCAATAAATTTACATGGCAGAAACCACATTAATAATGCGCACACTTCGAGATTGAGCCTGCCAGGTAATTTCACTGCAACCCCATGCAAAATCTAAATACGTATCCTAAATAAAATATGGTAGTGTTTGTAACTTCAACATTACCGGCTTTCCCCCTCCCCGACACACACAAAACCAACAAATGAATTCTGATCAAAATAACGACTCAACACATAAGAATAGCGGAAAGTTTATGTTTTACATCGCATGGATTATCGCTTTAGGCCTTTTAACGCTATTTTTTCGTCCGATTGAAGAACGCCAATTTAACCCAAATGCGTCTCCGTCCAGCCAAACTGAGGGGGGAGTTAAAGAAGTCCAGCTCAAAAGAAACCGATACGGACATTACATCACCAGCGGGAAAATCAACAATATGCCAGTGGTATTTCTGTTGGATACGGGGGCGTCAGAAGTCTCTATCCCCAAAAAAGTCGCGCACAAATTAGGGTTAAAACCGGGTATACCACTGCCTAGGCGCACCGCAAATGGCACTATTGAAGTCTATATGACCAAACTCACCGAGCTTCAAATTGGTGACATCGTGCTTTACGATTTACGCGCATCCATTAACCCTTATATGGAAGGAGAAACTATTCTTCTCGGCATGAGCGCCCTGAAAGAAATTGAATTTCACCAGCGAGGCAACATTCTCACGCTGACTCAATACTAATAGCGGGTATTTTAGCTGAGCCAGCGACACCTGACCTTATCACTTGCATAAGGTATAATTGCGCCCTTTCAATATCCCCCATACCTACGAAGATAAAAACATGCTGGACCCTGACCTTCTCAAATACGACATTCAAACATCCGTCCGTTGGGCCTTAGAAGAAGACATTCGCAGTGGCGACATTACAGCAGATTTAATCCCTGCCGATAAACAAAGCGAAGCCAGCGTTATCACTCGGGAAGATGCCATCATCTGCGGCACAGAATGGGTCAACGAGGTTTTCAAACAAGTGGATAACAAGGTCACTATCCACTGGCATATAAGTGATGGCGAACACGTGAAAGCAAACCAGCTTCTTTGCTCCATTAAAGGTTCATCCCGATCCATTTTAACGGGCGAGCGCTGTGCCTTAAATTTTTTACAGACACTGTCTGGCACAGCAACGATAAGCCGCGAATACGCCGACTTGGTTAAACATACCCAGGTTAAGCTGCTTGATACACGTAAAACCCTCCCAGGCCTACGCACAGCTCAAAAATATGCGGTACAGTGCGGCGGCTGCCACAATCATCGTATCGGCCTCTACGATGCGTATCTCATCAAAGAAAACCACATCCAGGCTTGCGGAAGCATCACCGCCGCAGTACGCACAGCTAAAGAACTACATCCAGGAAAGCCCGTTGAAGTAGAAGTGGAAAACTTCGAAGAATTACAGGAAGCCATTGAGGTAGGATGCGATACCGTCATGCTCGACAACTTCAGTACAGAGCAAACCCGCCAAGCGGTTCTCATGGCAAAGGACAAACTCAAGTTAGAAGCATCGGGGGGAATAGACAAACAATCATTGGTGGATAAAGCCGAAACTGGCGTAGACTTTATTTCCATTGGCGCCCTGACCAAGTCCTGTAGAGCCCTTGATCTCTCCTTGAGGCTTATCAAACCAGAAGAGCAGGTTCGATAGTTACATCTTGAAATTAAAAAACAAATCCCACCGTTAAAAGCAGGGTAACGCCTCTTATCGCAAATTCTGCGCGATCTGTGCGGCCAGTTTCTGCGAAGCTTCTTCAAGGCCAGCAATAATTCTGCTGGCATTATCCAAATCATTACTTCCCCTCAGGGAAAACCTCGGATTATAAGGCACATCTGTAGGCCCTTCGACTGGCACTAAACCTCCATAGGTAAATGTTGCAGCATATATCAGTTTAAAAGCACCTTCCGAATTTGCAGTCATTTGGCTATCGGATATAACAGGAATATCAGCGTCCCCAGTAACTGATATAAGCTGCACCCGTAGCTGCAGCATCGGTACAAAGGGCTGCCTAAGTGTAAAAGCAGTATAACCGGCAAAGTCGACCACTACATGGAGGAAATAATTAGAGCATGGTTCACTCATTGCTGGCTCGTTTAAACAAAAGCCACCACGAAAATTACTCGCATGACGATGATCCTTCACTGGGGTATCCACCACCTCGTAGCCCACCTTGGTCAGCTCACCTTTTAATTGATCAGATAAACTCTTTGATATAGAAAAATC
>JAESUE010000104.1 GCA_016763235.1 Pseudomonadales bacterium | reverse complement strand
AACGCAGGGTGATATCGGCAGACCCGCAACCGAGGTCAAGCATTGTCTTCGGTGCAGCACGTGGAAAGTGCTTCACAAAACCATTCACCAGTTGATTATGCGCTTCCGAAAAATCCTCGTCGGCATACGCCTTAACCTGCTCAAAGCTATCCATCAATTCCGGCTCAGGGATGCGCTCCATATTGATTATTGGCCCTCAAAAAAATGTTTTAAATGGCGTAGCGACTCAGCTCACGCTCAAATTTGAACAGTTACAGCGTTCGCTGAGTAATGACTAGATTGCTTCGGTCTGTATGTTCAAAAGTTCGACCATAAATATCCACCATCGTCGTTTGCTCATAGGAAAGGTTATCACCCTCAACGCAAAGCGTTTGGCTAAACTCCAGAGTCCGCGCATTATCTTTCATAAATGGAGACTGAATAATGCCCCACTCTTCGCCATCGGCTTTCGCCTTCACGTTTAATTCCAACTTTGGAGAAGGATGAGAGCTTTTAACGTGACCACCTGCCAACACGCAAATACCACGAGGAATAGTAAAGGAATTCATCACCACGCCACTTTCCTTATCCCACAACCAATAACCCAGCTGGTGATGAATGGCTTTATCATCGGTATCACGCCATACCCTCTGTTGGTAGCGCACCGCCATTAAGTGCTGGCTTTCGGCATTATCCACTTCACCAATACCCTCAAAAACCAGGCTTTCGTAATAATGATTTTCTTCTTTGCCATCAGGGTCAGGCGCAACATCCAGCCCTTTATCGCCACGCCACGTTCCTAAAAGTACCGCAAGTGGTCCGTAATCGTCCGCGATGTATTGATCTACCGTAGTCATAATTTAGTCCTTCGGAATTGGATGTATTGAAACCGGCACTGCCTGCAACTAGTCAGGTTTGTGTAAAAATAAGCAACTATTCAGCGAACCCCGCAGCGGTTCAGATTGCGTTCAAATTTGAGCAGTACAAGGCAAGAAATGTGCGTTTATACCTATAAATGATTATTTCTTAACGCCATTATGCGCGAATTTGGACGTGAGCTGAATAGTTACAAAAATAGTTATGAGCGTTTGATATTAATGACCTGTAACTCCGTTGCGCCTTCGATGCCCCACTTACCACCAATATAGCCAATACCCGACCACTTCGTTCCACCAAAAGGGGCAAGAGGTGATAACGCCAAGTGCTGATTCACCCACGTTGTACCTGCTTCAATATGCTCTGCCAGTTCTTCTGCCTGCTGAAGGTCTTCTGTCCAGATGGATGAGCCTAAACCAAAGTGCGTGCTGTTTGCGCGGCTCACCACATCATTGATATCCTCAAAACCTAAGATAGGCAAAACAGGGCCAAACTGCTCCTCTTTTACAATACGCGCATTATCGTCCACATTCGTCAGAATGGTATTTTGAAAACAGAAACCTTCCCCTGATGCCTGACCACCCGTAACGATTCGCGCGCCAGCACTCTTGGCATCTTCCACCAAGGAGGTGACCCGTTCAAACTGTGCTTTATTGTTGATTGGGCCAAGTCGCACGCCGGCATCCAAACCATTGCCCACAGTCGCCTCTTCAGCGAGTTTCGCTAACTCCTGGGTTAAACTCTCTTTAATCGATTCATGTACATAGACCCGTTTCACGGCGATACAAACCTGCCCAGAGTTACTAAATGCACCCCAAAAAAGAGCCTTAGCGATTCTTTTCGGGTTTGCATCGGCAAGTACGATTGCGGGGTCATTCCCCCCTAGCTCTAAGGTAAAACGCTTCAGATCAGGGGCGGCGGCAGCAGCAACGCGCTTGCCCGTACCCACGGAGCCAGTAAAATCTATTTTTCTTATAAGCGGATGTTCCGTCAGCTTCGCACCCAGCGGGTCTGACCCAGAAATAATGTTCAACACACCTCGAGGTAATGCATCCTTAATCACTTCCGCAATTTTCAGGGTAGAAAGTGGTGTGTAAGGGGACGGTTTAAGAATAACGGTATTTCCGGCTATCAATGCCGTCGCCACTTTTCCAAAGGCAATACTGATCGGGAAATTCCACGGGGTAATGGCAGCCACTACGCCATATGGCTTATGAATTAATTTGATTAAAGCCTGATCAGTATCCTGCAGCACCTCGACGGGAATCTGCGCAGCCGCCGCAAATTGAATTTGCAAGGATGCAGTCATAACCTCAGACTTGGCCTTGTCCAAAGGCTTGCCCTGCTCTTGCGTTAATAGCAGGGCGATTTCGTCACTATTAGCCTGAATCTTTTCTGCCATGCTCTTTAAAGCATTACGCCTAAGTTCTATACCTTGTTTCCAGGTATAAAATGCACCCGCAGCACCCTCTATCGCCGATTCCAGTTGTTTTTGGCTACACTCTGGCGCATGAGCAAAAACCTCAGCCGTTGCAGGATTTACCACAGGAAAACTATCTTCACCGTTACACAGCTCACCATTTATAAGCATACTCACATCCGTCATCGCCCTGCCCTCTCGTGGTTTTATATGTTCCGAGATTAGAGGAAATCATGGCCAGCAACAAGCACTACGATGCTCGTCCAAAAGAAGCGATAAACCTGCTTGGAAAAAGTGCCGCGGATAAATAATATACATCTTCCTCATCGCATACCTGAAAAAATCTAGCACCAATAAACCACCGCACCTTTCCCATTTCTTTTTCAAAGAGTATATTAGCAATGGATGTTGGTCTCGCTTCCAATTTACTGTTTCCTAGCGCTGAAAATTTTCGGCACATTTTCAGTATTTGTCGCAAACCAACAGACTTTGTTTTCAGCGTTTACTTTTTTAAAAGTATTCGTAGAAAAATTGTAACACCTCAGCGAACTCTGTCATTGTTCAGATTGCGTTCAAATTTGAGCAGAACAAGGCGAAAAATGTGAGTTTATATCGTTAAGTGATCATTTTTAACGCTGCTGAGCGTGAGCTAAGATGTTACGAAAAATTATAATAATTAATTCGGCATACCATGTGGAAGAAATTCTTTGCACATGCCCCGAAACTTAGGAGTAAGACCCATGTTCGGACCACCCGTTGCGTTAATCAGCCCAGAAGGGCTACCCGTAGAAAGAGGAAAGATCCACGAATTCGCTAGCTCCATCTATGATGATGACCCTCTTTATCATGATGAAGCAGCAGCAAAAGCTGCCGGTCTTCCTTCCGTTGTCGCTCCGACTACATTTACCTCCACCCACGCACTATTCTCCGACCCCATGGCTGAAATGAGCGAATTGGGTGACCTTGATTTAAACATGATGTTTGTTCTTCACGGTGGGCAAGAGTATGAATTTGAACGCCCCATATTCGCGGGAGAGGTTCTAAAAGCGAACAAAGGAGAAATGAAGGTTTACACCAAGCAAGGTAGTCGTGGTGGGCTCATGAAATTCGTTGAAATTCAATCTAATTTCACCGATGAAAAAGGTGAAGTTGTTTTACGCATGAAAAGTACTCTCATTCAAACTTCGGGAGTTGTTGCAAAATGAGCAATCCAATTTTTGATACCATCAAGACTGGCGATGAGTATGAAATTAAACATAATAATTTCACACGCACTGATTTTGTTAAATATGCTGGCGCAAGTGGTGATTTTAACCCCATCCACCATGACGAAACATTTGCCAAAATGTCAGGAAACGAAACTGTTTTCGGTCAAGGCATGTTAACAGCAGGCATGTTAAGTGCCGTACCATCCAAATGGTTTGGTGCAACATCTATAAAAAAATTCAGCGTTCGTTTTAAGTCACGCTTATGGCCAGGTGATAATGTCGTATTCAAAGGTGTGGTCACCAATGTATACGAAGAAGCCGGCGTTCCCCACGTCGATTTAGACTTAACGGCTATCAGCCAAAAAGACGAAGTACTGATAAGCGGCTCAGCAACCTGCCGACCTTGGACTCTATAGTCCATTAATTTGTTGTGACACAAGCAGTAGACCTCGTCCAAACTTGTGTCGCAACGACTATAGATGTACTTATTAACATGCATTGTTTATAAATAATGTAACTACTCAGCGAACTCTGTAACTGCTCAGCTCACACTCAAATTTTAACGGTTACAGAGTTCGCTGAGATCTTACTAATTAACGCGATAATACGAAAATATCCTTCTCTAATATTTTCACTTAGAAAACCAATTAAACCTGACACCTCTGCTCTAAGCTCTCTTCCTCTTATTTACCCAAAACGCCTTCTGGTAGTTTATTTACGCGACATAATCATGTCATTTAGCGCACTTCCGTAAGCTCTATTCTATTTTTAATGATTGATATGTGCGAAGTTGTTTATTCGTAATAACTCTAGGAAGTTCTTGCTCAAATCTTCCCTAACACATTGGAGAAAATAATAATGCTAATTTTCAAAGTTGTCAGACCTGATGGAAGCCCCGTAAAAAAAGCACAAGTTACCGTTGCCGTTACCAACGGAGGCAATGCGACTGCTATCACTGATCGCCGTGGATTTGTCAGTTCACCCATAACCGGCGGATCTCATGGGAAAGTTATTGTTAACGGCGAAGAAGCCTATGAAGGTTCTCTCGTTGATTTAGACAAGGTGGTATTAAGCGCATAAAACTATCAATTAAAGCAGAAAAGAAATGCTAACGAAAAGGAGTTAATGGATGTTAGAAAAAATAAAATCGAGTTTCGACTATGGGAAGTTTTTTATAATGCATGTATTAGGCCTCATCGCCTTACCAATGTATTTTCTTGGCGGTAATGCGCTTATTATTTGGGGCGTTTTCTCACTCCTATTATTGGTTGGTGGAGAAATCTTTTTTGGCAAAGATGAATCTGACTGGGATTTCAAACACCCGAATTTGTTTTATCCATTACAATACCTTGCGGTCATTGTTACTGCCGTGAGCGAGGTCGCTTTAATTTGGCTCATTGCCGCACCAGAGCACGACATGCTGGGCATCGGCGCTGGGCTCCAGTCCCTATTTTCAATCGACGTAATGGCTGTACGCACTGATGCCAGCCCTCTGTTCCTATTTACCGCACTGGTATTTACCGGAGCAGTGGTTGCGATAGGCAGTGTCGTTGTTGGCCATGAACTCACTCATAGAAAAAACAAGCCTTTCGCACATTGGATGGGCCGTTTATCCCAAGTGCCAGGCTTTTTTACCTACTTTTCTATTCGCCACCCATATGGGCACCATAACCTTGTTGCAACACCTGCAGACCCAGCAACAGCCCAGCGCGGAGATAACTTCTATAGTTTCTCTACTCGATCCATCATTGGTCAATATAAAATGACCTGGGACCTCGAAAAAGAAAGATTAGATAAAATGGATTTTAAAACATGGAGCTGGCGCAATGAAGCCCTTCGGGGTTGGGCTATGGAAGCCTTATGGGCAGCCACGATGGTTTATTTTGCTGGCGCGTGGGCAATTCCCGTTCTGATCGCCATGGCACTCGCTTCACACTACGCATTAGAAGCCGCTAACTTTATCGAACACTACGGATTAATTCGGGTTCCCGCTGAGCCCATGCAGGTGCGCCACGCATGGAATAGCAACGAAAGAATGGCCTTATGGCTAATCGGCGGCGTGCCTCGGCATTCCCATCATCATGCCGATGCAGATGTAGAATTCTGGCATTTAAAGCCTTATGTAGAAGATGCGCCCACAACGATACTGGGTTATTTACCTTCAATGGTGATTGCCCTTATCCCACCCCTTTGGCATGAAATCATGAACGCAAAATTAATACAGTGGGATAATGAGCTAGCATCTCCGAAAGAGAAGCTTATTGCCATTCAAGCTTGTCGTGATAGCGGGCAAGCAATACTGATCCGTCATGCTGATAAGATGGAAGCTGAGTTATCTGTAGAGAAAGTTCTAGCTGCTTAAGATAGTTAATACCCATTCCCGTAGAACATAAAAGACAATCTAAAAAATTGCGCGGGGCTGGGTTTTCGCCCACCGAACAAACACCATAACTCAAAATTTCTGCATAAAAAAAGCGGCTTAAATAGCCGCTTTTTTTTGAAACACCAAAAAGTATTAGCTTACTTCTTTCATGCTTAATTTAACGCGACCGCGCTGATCAACGTCTAAGACTTTTACTTTTATTTCCTGACCTTCAGAAAGGTGATCTGTCACTTTCTCAACACGTTCTTCACTAATTTGAGAGATATGAACCAAACCATCCATGCCTGGAAGAATCGTTACAAAAGCACCGAAATCCACTATTCTTGCCACTTTACCGACGTAGATCTTACCAACTTCTACTTCAGCAGTAATTTCTAGAATAATCGCTTCCGCTTCTTTACAAACAGATTTTGTTTCGCCAAAGATGGTCACTTCGCCACTGTCATCAATATCAACCGTAGCGCCGGTTCTTTCAGTAATTGAGCGTATTGTTGCCCCGCCTTTACCAATAATATCGCGAATTTTGTCCGTCTTAACTTTAATAGTAATAAAACTTGGCGCGTTATCACTAATATCTGTGCGCGAGGCACTCAGTACTTTATCCATTTCGCCGAGAATATGCAGCCGGCCCGTCATCGCTTGCGCTAGAGCTTTTTCCATTATTTCTTCAGTGATGCCATCGATTTTAATATCCATTTGCAGGGCCGTGATACCTTCACTTGTTCCTGCAACTTTAAAATCCATATCGCCAAGATGATCTTCGTCACCCAGAATATCGCTCAGTACCGCGTAACGTTCGCCTTCCTTCACCAAGCCCATGGCAATGCCAGCAACAGGCGCTTTCACAGGCACGCCCGCATCCATTAATGCCAAACTGGCACCACAAACAGAAGCCATACTGGAAGAACCGTTTGATTCCGTTATTTCGGAAACAACACGAATACTATATGGGAATTCAGCGTCAGTCGGCATCATAGCTTGTATACCACGACGAGCCAGTTTGCCATGCCCAATTTCGCGACGCTTAGGGCTTCCCATCATGCCTGTTTCACCGACACAGAAGGGAGGAAAGTTGTACTGCAGCATAAAGGCATCATTGATAGTGCCTTGTAAGCCCTCAATCAGCTGGGCACTGCGCATGCTACCAAGAGTCGCTACAACGATAGCTTGGGTTTCACCTCGCGTAAAAAGAGCGGAACCATGGGTTTCTGGCAAAACACCCACTTCAATACTAATAGGACGAACAGTATCATGAGCACGGCCATCAATACGCCGCTCACCACCCAATACTAATTCACGAACAATATTCTTTTCCACTTTGGCAAAAGCTGCTTTTACACTATCGGCAGAGTCACCGTCTTCTGAAGAAAGCTCCGCAGCGGCCTTGGCTTTTATTTCCCCAAGCTTCTCATAACGACTTAGCTTCTCAGTAACGGCATAAGCATCCGATATGTCTGCACCGAAAGCCCCCTGCACTTTTTCAATAAGCGCAACATTTTCAACCGGTGGTTCCCACTGCCAAGCTGGAGTATTGACTTCTGCAGCAAATTCTTTTACTGCCTCAATAACAACCTGCATTTCCTGGTGACCAAAAAGAACCGCCCCCAGCATTTCATCTTCCGTTAACTCTTTGGCTTCGGACTCCACCATCAGTACTGCGTGCTCTGTTCCCGCAACCACGAGGTCCAGATCAGAGTCTTTCAACACTTCTGCATTCGGGTTTAACACATAACCATCATCGGTAAAACCAACCCGCGCCGCACCAATAGGGCCTTTAAAAGGGATACCAGATATAGCCAACGCAGCCGATGTGCCGATTAACGCAGCAATATCAGGGTCAACATTTTTTTCTACAGACATCACTGTTGCGACAACCTGTACTTCATTCATAAAGCCATTAGGAAACAGTGGCCGAATAGGTCGGTCAATCAAACGGCAAGTAAGCGTTTCTTTCTCAGTAGGACGCCCCTCACGCCGATTAAACCCACCGGGGATTTTACCCGCTGCATAGTATTTTTCTTGGTAATTAACGGTAAGAGGAAAAAAACCTCGACTGGGATCAGCTACTTTTTTTCCAACAACCGTAACAAGCACTGATGTCGAGCCCATTGACACCATAACCGATGCACTGGTTTGGCGAGCCACTTTTCCTGTTTCAAGGGTGACTTTTTGTGAACCAAACTGAAATTCTTTTTTAACGACGTTAAACATTCTCTTTTCCTTTAATTTCCCGAACGACTGATGGATCACAAAGCCTTATAGCTCAAGCGCTCATCAGATTTTCCGGGTCTGCGTCAGTCTCCCCATTGAGCTGACATTAACAACTACTTCTCATCGTGTAGCTATTCATCTTACAGTCAAATATAAACGTTAGATGAATAGCTACAGAGTACCGCTGAATCGATGCCATATACATCGAAAATCCAGTTTATTGAAACGACAAAAGCCCGATAGCTTACGCTACCAGGCTTTTGTCGTTTTCTATGTACCGTTGCACTGCTTAACGGCGTAATCCCAATTGTATAATAAGGCTACTGTAACGCTCAGTATTTTTTCTCTTCAGGTAATCCAATAACTTTCTACGCTGGTTAACCATGCGAATCAAACCACGCCGAGAGTGATGGTCATGCTTGTGCTCTTTAAAGTGATCCTGCAAATGGTTAATTTGCGCTGATAACAAGGCAACCTGTACCTCAGGAGAACCTGTATCCCCTTCCTTTCTTGCGTATTCTTTTACAATTTCAGCTTTCTTTTCTACGGGTAATGACATCTTTTATCGCTCCTAATATGCTTAGTTATAAAGCCTGTAATGACCGCGCATATTAACAGTCACACAAGTGAATTTTTGATCACTACTCAGCTCAAATTTGAACAGTACAGGATACCCTGAGTAGTTACATTTTTTGTTGGACTTATTCCGTTTTCATTAAACGTTTTGGCGATACTCTACCACCCGGCAACAACACGCCAACGCCAAGAAATTTTATGTTTTCACCATCTTCTTCTAACCATACCTTCACAAGGCTTTCCAAAGCAGTGTCTTTTTCGTCCAGCCCAACAATCGCAGCTCCCTGGCCCTGGGAAAATGCTTTGGCTTCAATACTATCGATACTCACTTGAGGATAACCTATCAGAGCATCACTGGCCGGCAACAAAAAACTATCAAGTACTTCCTGCCCCCCGTCCAGTTCCAATACTTCTTCAAGCTTTTCTATAGTGACCATGTTATTTTCAAATGGCCCAGCTTTTAAACGACGAAGTACTTCTACATGTGCCCCACAACCGAGGCGCTTGCCAATATCTTCTACCAGTGTGCGAATATAGGTACCTTTACTGCAAAGCACCAGCATTTCAAGATGCTCCGAGTCGAGTTGCTTCCATTCCAAGCTATAAATAGTGATAGGTCTGGCTTTTCTCTCAATCTCTATGCCTTTTCTCGCCAACTTATAAAGTGGCTGCCCCTGATGCTTTAAAGCAGAAAACATTGGGGGGATTTGCTCTATTTCTCCGACAAATGCACTAACAATTGTTTCCAGCTCTTTATCTGTCCATTCAGAAACAGCCGTTTTCTGAATAATCTCACCTTCAGCATCACCGGTATTTGTCGTCTCTCCCAGCTTAGCCACAACATAATATTTTTTATCTGCATCAAGTAAATATTGGGAGAATTTCGTTGCTTCACCAAAACATATAGGCAACATCCCCGCGGCAAGCGGATCAAGGCTACCTGTGTGGCCAGCCTTGGCGGCAGAGTACAAGCGCTTTACTTTTTGCAGTACTCCATTTGAGCTGCTGCCCTGAGGTTTATCCAGTAACAAGATACCATTTAATTCGCGCCCCTTACGACGCCGTGCTCGGCCACCCAAAATATTTAATCCTTCTGGGTGTCTATATCTGAAGCCGAATGGCTATCACTATGTTGATGCTGATCTTGCTCCAGCGCCTTCTTAATCAAAACATTCATTTTTGCGCCACTACTGAGGGTAGCATCATAATGGAAACGCAAATTGGGAGTAATACGCAGTTTAATAGCCTTACCCAATAACTTGCGCAAATAACCGGAGGCATTATTCAGCACCCCAACAAGCTCTTTTGCTTCTTCATTATCATTACTGGTCATAAACGTGACGTAGACATCTGCATAGGAGAAGTCCCGAGAAACATCTACACCAGAGACTGTCACCATATTGAGCCGAGGATCTTTCAGTTCTAACTGAATAAAACTCGCCAATTCTCGCTGAATTTGATCAGCGACACGTTGCTGCCTTCCACCTTGCACGGTTAAAACTTACCTCATAATCGCTATTTTTTAGCGTAAGAATTAGTAACTACTCAGCTCACGCTTAAATTCGCGCATAACTGCGTTCGCTGAGTAGTTACAAGAATTACAGACTGCGAGCAATCTCGTTTACCTGAAAAACTTCTATTTTATCGCCGGCTTTAACGTCTTTATAACCTTTAACAGCCAAGCCACACTCAGAACCATTTCGAACATCATTTACATCATCTTTAAAGCGACGTAAAGACTCAAGATTACCTTCAAAGATAACCACGTCGTCACGTAATATGCGGATTGGTTTATTGCGGTAAAGCGTACCTTCTACCACCATACAACCAGCAACTGAACCAAACTTGGTTGAACGATAAACCTCGCGGACATCCGCTACACCGAGAATCTCTTCTCGCATCTCAGGTGCAAGTAAACCGGACATCGCTTGTTTTACATCATCAATCAGCTCATAAATAATACTGTAATAACGCAGTTCTATATTTTCTTCTTGGCAAACTTTACGTGCAGCGCCATCTGCCCGAACATTAAAGCCAAGAATCACAGCACCCGAGGCCATTGCCAGGTTAACATCAGACTCGGTAATACCACCCACGCCGCCAGTAACAATCGACACAGACACCTCGTCTGTGGATAAATCATGTAGAGCCGCAGAAATCGCCTCTAAAGAACCTCTTACATCTGCTTTTAAAACAATATTCAAGGCTGGGCAGTCTGCCTTACCCATGCTATCGAAAAGGTTCGCCAAATGGCTCGCTTGCTGATGAGCCAATTTATTACGTCGATCACTTTCTTGCCTAAACGTAGCGACCTCACGTGCCTTCTTCTCATCAGGCACAACTAAAAATTCTTCGCCCACCGAAGGAGCGGAAGGTAAACCCAAGACTTCAACAGGTATGGATGAACCAGCTGCCTTTATAGGTTTGCCATTTTCATCGTTCATAGCCCTTGCACGACCAAAAAAGTGACCCACTAGAACCATATCACCTTGTTTTAACACGCCTTCTTTAACCAGAAGACTAGCAACTGCCCCTTTTTCTTTATCAAGGCGGGACTCAATAACAACCCCTTTTGCTGGCCCGCTCAATCGAGCATCCAACTCAAGCATTTCTGATTGCAGCAGAATAGTATCTAGAAGGCTGTCAACACCTTGGCCTGTATGGGCAGAAACTTCAATAAATTGAGCATCCCCTCCCCACTCTTCAGGAATAACCTCAAGTGCAGACAGCTCAGTTTTAACTCGATCTGGATCAGCCGACTCTTTATCCATCTTGTTGATGGCAACTATAAGTGGCACCCCAGATGCCTTAGCGTGATCGACAGCTTCTTTCGTTTGCGGCATAACACCATCATCAGCAGCAACTACGAGTATTATAACATCGGTACACTGAGCTCCTCGCGCACGCATTGCTGAGAAAGCTGCGTGTCCAGGCGTATCAAGAAAGGTGATCATGCCATGGCCTGTTTCCACGTGGTATGCACCAATATGCTGGGTGATACCTCCGGCCTCGCTATCCGTAACTTTCGCCTTTCGGATGTAATCAAGCAAGGATGTCTTGCCGTGATCGACATGCCCCATGATAGTTACCACTGGCGCGCGCTTTCCAGTACTACTTCCCACAATATCCTGAGTCCAAGAATCTACAAGGGTATCTTCTAGAACAGTATCACTCACTGTTTTAGCAGTATGCCCCATTTCTTCGATGATCAAAATTGCAGTATCTTGGTCGATTTCTTGGTTAAGTGAAGCCATTACGCCCATTTTCATCAGGGACTTAACAACTTCTGTACCTTTTATCTTCATTTTTCGAGCAAGGTCAGAAACCGCAATGGTCTCACCCACTTCTACCGCATAAATTTGTGCGTCTACAGGCTTAGTAAACTGGTGGGAGTTCTTTTTCTTCGCTCTGCGTGCTTTTCGCTTGGCTGCGGACTCTTTCTTGGTGCCTCGAGCCTCCCTTTCGTTGCTCTCATCAAAGGCTGCGGAAACAATGGCTGACCCAAGATCAAGCTCCTGCTCTTCCTTCACGGAACCGTCTTCTCCTCGAGCCCCTAGTTCTTTTGTGATTTTCTCAGCTTTGGCCAATGTTTCTAGGCGCGCCCGCTCTTCCGCTTCTTTGCGAGCCTTTTCTGCTTCTTTGGTATTACCTCGGCTTAGCCTCGTTTCTGTGGATTTTTTCGCCGATTTTGCTTTTGGAGTTGCTTTTGGAGTCTTAGCGCCAGGCTTACTCAACCCTGCTGACTTTTCGCGCTTTCTCAATAATGATTTCTGTCGCTGAAGCTGCAATTCTTTTTCAGCAGCTTTTTCTCGCTGTCGCTTTTCTTCAGCGGCTTTTGTCAAGGCCTTTTCTTTTTGCAGCCGCGCTTTCTCAATGGGAGATAAGATAACTGCTGGCTTAATTGGCTCAGGCTCAGATTCTGGCTCCTCCTCAACAATCACTACTTTTTCAGCAGCAGGCTCTTCAACTTGATCGACAGTCGTTTCTTCAATATTTGCATCTGTT
>JAESUE010000012.1 GCA_016763235.1 Pseudomonadales bacterium | reverse complement strand
GAAAGCGTACTCCGGGGGATTCATCCATCTGGCCAAAAACCAGTGTGGAGCGTTTAAGTACGCCCGAGCTTTCCATTTCTCGCCACAGTTCATGGGCTTCTCGGATACGCTCCCCGACTCCGGCAAAAACCGATACACCTTGATGCAGGGAGGACATAGCCCTCATAAACTCCATAATTAAAACCGTTTTCCCCACCCCCGCCCCACCAAATAAACCGGTTTTTCCACCGCGCACAAAAGGACAAAGCAAGTCCACCGCTTTAATACCGGTTTCCAATATTGAGTTAGGGCTTTTTACTTCGGAAATGGGTGATGGCTTCTGAAGAATCGGGCGACTCTCGTCGCACAAAATAGGCGGGCCGCCATCAAGGGGTTTACCGAATACATCAAGCACCCTTCCCAGGCAATCTTGCGAAACAGGAATGCTAAGGGCCGCACCAGTAGAATAAACCGGCGTACCACGTTTGAGGCCACTTGTGGTGCTTAACGCTACCGCACGAATGTAGTTAGGGTTTAAATGCTGTTGCACCTCTAATGAGGTAAATCCACCATCAACAGGGACAAGCAAGGCTTCGTGGAGAGCCGGTAATTTTCCCTCGCAGCGAATGCCAACCACAGGGCCAGAGACATCAGATACAAGTCCCGTTTGAATGAGAGTGCTGTTCTGCAACGTTTCCATCATCATTACACTCCCTGCGACCTACTGATTAAATTAACCTGATATGTCCCAACAATCTGCAAAATCTAAAACTCGCCTTAGTAATCGCAGCTCTAAAAATAGTCATTTTTTCGTGAGAGCAAGGGAAGTAGCAAGGAAGTACCGCACGGAGAACCATCGTGTATAAAGCATATATGAGGGTTCGAGTATGGAACTGACGCAGCTATCGCGGAAAAATGCATTTTTAGAGGTTCCCATAAGTTATCGCGCATATTCCGTAATAATGCAATCATTGCTCGACCCTGCGATAATCCAACCTGATACTTTTACCTGATTTTGAAATAGGCACATAAGCATGACACACCAAGATATTCTTACTTTCTGGTTTCAAGAAGTCGAACCCAAAGCATGGTGGATAAAAGATAGTAAATTCGACCAGATTATCAAGACACGTTTCCTGGAAACCCACCAAGCTGCCTGCAACGACGAACTCATCGAATGGCGCTCTACCCCTGAAGGCAGGCCGGCTGAAATTATTGTATTGGATCAGTTTTCCAGAAATATCTATCGCGACCAAGCCAAAGCATTTGAAAATGATTCGCTTGCCTTAGCCCTCGCGCAAGATGCAATTTTCAATCGCTGCGACCAAGAGCTTGAGGCCAAACAAAAAACATTTTTATACCTTCCATTGATGCACAGCGAATCACCCTTTATTCATATTCAAGCCGAACGGCTCTATAAACAGCAAGGCATGGAAAGTAACTACGAATCTGAGCTAAAACACAAAGCGATTGTCGATCGCTTTGGCCGCTACCCCCATCGTAATGCAATACTGGGGCGCACTTCTACACCAGAAGAAGAAGCCTTTCTTCAACAACCTGGCTCTTCATTCTAAGCAGCTCATATACTGGTAAGGTGCATGTAACTATTCAGCTCTCGCTCAATTTTGAGCGTGTGCTGAATAGTTACCCTTGTTTTACTAAGCATCAATAATGTCAGAATAATTTTCCGCAAAAAGATTCTGCAAGTGAAAGCCTTCCTCTAAACGGTTAATATCCACAACCCCGTTTTATACCAGAATGCCAGTGCCACATAAGATAACACCGCTGTTTTTCTTAGCATAAATGCCGAACACTGGTATCACGGCAATATCTCAGTAACACCACTTCCGATGACTAATCCAGCACACTCACAATTTAATAAAACTCCCCGAGCACTTACAAACACCCCCTTTTCACTGCCCATATACAAACGCTCAGCTTCTGCTCACCTTAATCCCAAACGATGCAAACCCACAGCCAAGGCATAACCTGTTCCAGTAAGGTAGTATGCCCGCATTGCAATAAACAGGATTCGCACCCAACATGAAAAAACTTCTTATGCTCCCTTTTGTGCTACTTGCACATATTTTTGGCAATGTCAGCTGGATAGCCCCAACGTGGTTCCAGACTATAAACCGCGCTCGGCAGAATCGGCCTATTGTCTTTTATGGGTATGCTGGGCTTATTATCGGTATCACGGCTGCGTATCTGTATTACGACACATTACCCAAACCCATCACCGTGGTGGCTGAGATACAACCACTCAGCATTACCGAGAATAGCTCTAGCGGCACACCAGACACACTGAATATCGCGTTCAATTATGACACTGCAAGAGTTAATGCTTCCCATAAGAATATCCAACAATACCTAGAAAAATTGCCCTCAGTTGCCAGAATTGACTTGGTGGGAAAAGGCATTGCCAGCGGTATTAGCCTTTCGCCCGCCCTGAAAGGAAAGTGGTCTTGGTATAATGATCGCCAACTTCAGTTTACCCCTGAAAATGATTGGCCTGCGGGTATAGATGTTTCCGTTACGTTTGATGCGTCCATTTTCACCTCGGAAACAACACTAACAACGAATACGTACCACTTCCAAACACCGACCTTTGGCATTGAATTTACCAATATCGAATTCTACCAAGACCCTGCCGATATTTCCGTAAGACGGATTGTTTCCACCCTGAGCTTTACCCATCCCGTAGATACGGCATCCTTTGAAAAAAAGCTATCCATGAGTATGCGGCCATCCGGTGCAGGTATAACTCAAACGCCTAAAACCTATGAATACAACGTTACCTATGACAAAAACCACCGGGAAGCCTATATCCAGTCGGTGCCTATGTCATTACCAGATCAGCCCAATTATATGACGATACAGGTCGCCTCTGGGGTAACAAGCCTACTGGGGGGCAAAAGCTTGGAGAGTAAGATTGAAGACCAGGTATTGATACCCGACCTCTATAGCTTTCTAAAAGTGAGTACAGCAGGGACGCAGATTGTTCGAAATGCCAACAATGAGCCTGAGCAAATGTTAATGCTCGAATTCACCGATGAGATCAGTGAGAAAGAGTTGCTGAATAAGCTATCCGTAACTCTACTGCCATTGCTCAACCCCGCAAAAAACAAACAGTACTGGAGCAGCCCTAGGGAGGTAAATGCGCATGTATTATCTACCAGTAAAAAGGTCGCATTACGTTTAATTCCTAACGAACGAGATGCCTCAAAAATGTACAGCTTCGCCTTTGATCTGCCTGTGGGCCGGCATTTATACCTCAAAATATCCCCAGGGCTAACATCCGTTAATAAATTTACGCACGCCTCCTTCTATGACACCTTAGTGAACACCCCTGCTTACCCCAAAGAGATTAATATTGCGGGGGAAGGATCCATCTTAACCTATTCTGGTGATCATAAGCTCAGCGTGTTATCTCGCGGGGTATCAACACTGAAGTTCTCGGTGGGTCGGCTGCTAGACCACCAAATCACTCACCTGGTATCTCAAACCAATGGTGATATTACAAACCCTCGGTTCTCCAGCTGGCAGTTTAATGCCAAAAACCTTTCAGAATTCAGCAGTGACATTGTGAATATCCATACTCAACACCCGAGAGAAGCCAACTATTCCTCTTTTGATCTATCTCGTTACCTACGAAAAAATAACCGCCAGGAAAAAAGTAATCGCCCATTCGGGTTGTTCTTTGTGGAAATAAAAGAATGGGATATACAGAGACAGCAAGAAGTCTATGGTACGAGTGATAGCCGTCTCATTTTAGTCACCGACCTGGGTGTCATTGTCAAAAACAACGCGAATAACTCCCATGACGTTTTTGTGCAGGCTATTGCTTCGGGAAAACCAGTCGCGGGTGCCACAGTGGAGTTATT
>JAESUE010000103.1 GCA_016763235.1 Pseudomonadales bacterium | reverse complement strand
CGCGATGCGCCACTTCGGCAAGAAAAATTAAACCGTGCGATAAAACAACTGGAGAAAGAAAAGAGAAACCTACGTGAAAACAAGAAGAAAATCATCCATGCTCATCGCATTATGCAGCGCAAACTAGAGCCGTTCCAAGCAAATATTCAAGACTTATTAGCGCGCATCGATTCAATACAAGAAGAAATAAAGCGTATCAACTTGGAACAGAAAAAACGCCTGCAAAACCTTGCCATCGAAACATTGGATAGACAACAAAAAGACCTTGATGATTTTCTTATCATCACGGAATTATCCATAGCTCGCTTGCATGAATCCGCTGCACTTAAAGCAAGGGGCCAGTAGTGCGCATAAATATCGCTTTCTTGCATCATTCCAGAGTGCTTTGCATTTACCTGCTATTTTTAACCGGCACTGTCCTTCCATCGTGCACCACATGGAAGGAGCGCAATAATAATGAAAACATTAAAATTGGAGAACAAACCGCCACCCATCAAAATATCGATCTAAACCTGGAAAGCAGCGAACTCCCCTCTATTTCCTTAAAAAGCGCACTGAGCGCTTATCAACGTATTCTAAAAACCGCCCCCAGTCACGAAGCGCAACAAAAAATATTACGTCGCATTGCTGACTTAAGTATGATCGCAACAGAACAGCAACTGATTGATGAAGTGGATGAAAACTACCACCCTCCACTGGAACAAAATGACAAACTAACGCTAAAGCACTCCATCAAACTTTATGAAAACCTGCTTACCAATACCTCAGAAAATACTAATCAGGCGGAAACCCTTTATCACTTAGCCAAACTCTACGATATAACAGGACAATCGCAACACTCACTGGATGCACTGAACAAACTCGTCGTTGAGCACCCCAACAGCCCCTATCATGTGGAAGCACAATTTCGGCGCGGTGAAAATTTATTTTCCAGCGGCCACTTCGCCTCTTCGGCTAATGCCTATCAAAAAACCGTGCTCGGCAAAAATATCGACCCACGATTTTACGAACAAGCTCTATATAAGCTAGGCTGGAGCCACTACAAACGTAATGATTATGCCTCCTCGCTAAATCCATTTTTCAGCTTGCTTGACGAATTGGAAAAATCCCAACAAAAAAATAAATCTCTTATGAAAATCCAGCGCGATAGCTATCGCGTGATCAGCTTGGCTCTCTCTCATCTTGAAGGGCCGCAATCCATCGCCACATTTTTTGAAAGTTTTGGTTCGCGAAAATACGAAGCACGCGTATACGAAGCCCTGGCCATGCACTACCTACAGCAAGAGCGATACAGTGATACTGCAAAAACTCTGGAATTTTTTGTAGATAGCCACCCCCTTCATCCCTACGCACCGGGGTTTCAAACCGACGCCATCAATGCTCTTGCTGCCGGAGGCTTCCCCAGCCTAGTACTTCCTGCAAAAGAAAATTTCGTCACGCGCTTTGGAATACACAGTGCATTCTGGAAATATTACCATTCAGAAAACCCCAGCCCAGAACAAGTAAACGTGGCAAAAGATTTACGCACCACCTTAAAATCTCACCTTCAAGACTTGAGTACCTACTATCACTCCCAAGCGATAAAAAGTGGAATTCCCACTGATTACGAAAAAGCTGCTTACTGGTACTGGTTATTACTTGAAACCTTTCCAAACAACCCTAATGGCCTCCTGATTAATCAGTTAATTGCAGAAAGCTTACTCGATGGCGGGAAGTTTCAAGAAGCCATTACGCAGTTTGAGCGCACCGCCGAACACCCCCAGAGCACACCAGAAAGTGCGGCAAACAATCGTTATGCAGCCTTAATTGCTTACCAATCACTACTAAAACAACCCGATATTGATCACCAGTTTATAAAGAGGGAAAAGATTGATGCAGCCCTAAGATTTCACACACTGCACCCGCAAGATAAACGTAGCCCCGCTGTACTTCATAACGCCATGGGCATGCAATTTCAACTTGGTGATTCTATCGGGGCACTCAACAGCGCGACCCTCATCACTCAGCTTTCACTTACTGCGACAAACCAGCTTATCATCCAAAGTGCGTGGATTACTCTGGGCAACAACTACCTCAGTACGGGCATTTATAAAGAGGCAGAACAAGCCTTTAACAAGGCCCTGCGCTTCTCCATCAAAAACACCTCTCAAGCCAAACATCTACATGAGCAACGAATCGCAGCCATCTACAAGCAAGCAGAACAGTTCGAGCAGCAAGGGGAAAACGTAAAGGCTATAGAACGTTATTTAAGTGTTGGGCGAACCCTCCCCAACTCTCGCATCAGGCCTCAAGCCGATTTTGCTGCTGCGTCCCTTTACCTGAAAACCCAGCGGTGGCAAGCAGCCATCGCGCAGCTCAAAGCATTTAGACAGAATTACCCCGGTCATCCCCTTAATGAAACCCTCCCTGAAAAACTTGCCTTGGCCTATGAGCAAAGCAAAAACTGGGCACACGCCGCGGTGGAAATGGAAAAAACAGCCAATCACCTCCACCCCAAAGACCCTGAACTTGCACGTATTGCGCTTTGGCGAGCCGCCGGGTTTCGCGAAAAAGCAGCTCAAACCAGCGAGGCCATTCGCGTTTACAAACGCTACGTCAGGACATACCCCCACCCATTAGAGACGCTTGCTGAAGCCCAGTTTCGGCTTAGTCTTCTTTATAAAAAATCTGAAGACAATTACCGCAGCACTTTCTGGCGGCGCAAAATAGTGCAAGGTTTTTACAATGCCGGTGAACAAGTCACACCACGAATGCGTTACCATGCAGCGCAAAGTGCCTATCAAATGGCCCAGCCCCACCACCGCCAATTTGAAAGCATAAAGCTTCAACTACCATTACAAAACAGCATCGCAGTCAAGCAAGAGGCAATGCAGCAAGCGCTCAAATACTATTCTTATGTGCTGGAAATTGGCGAGGCAAGCTTTATCAGCGCGGCTTTTTATCAAACCGGCAGCCTTTACCAGAAGCTTGCCGCCGACCTTCTCACTAGCGAACGACCTCAAGAACTTAATGCAAATGAATTAGAGCAATATAACATTCTACTGGAAGAAGAAGCCTTCCCCTTTGAAAATAGAGCCATCGAAAGTTATATAAAAGCGGCCGAGCTAACCACTCAGCAGGTATATGACCTGTGGGTAAAAAAATGCTTCAAGAAACTCCGATTCCTATTACCCGTGCGCTACGCCAAGGACGAGAAACTGGAGGGTGTGATTGATGTTTCCTTCTAAGATTCACCTAAACGGTCTACTTATTCGATTATTAATCCTTGGATTTTCCCTCAGCCTACCGGGCTGCAATGCAATCCCGAAATCCCCCTCTATCACCTTGCGCCGTCTAGCATCGGCAAGCCCGGTGGAGAAGCCTATGGCACCTCTCCGCACAACTACAGAAGAAATCATCGTTCCAATTCTCGATGCCTTGAACGCACCCGACCCGATACTACAGAACAGCCTCTCAGACAAAGAAAAATACAGTTATCAAGAGGCACTTCTTGCGCTCAAAAACCAAGACCCAAAAACAGCCTTGTCGGCCTTTGAGGAATTACAAAAAACCAACCATGGTTCGCTGGCGCATGGGTGAATGCGGGCAAAGCACTTATTAAGTTAAGCCAATACCATGAGGCTTTAAACGCATTCACACGCTCAGAGAATATTAATCCTGAGTTGGCATCCATCTATATTTTAAAAGCGTTTTGCTACCGCCAGCTAGGGCACTTTAACAAAGCCCAAAATGCCTACGAAAAAGCACTAAAAATCCAGCCGAATTATGCCTTAACACATTACAACTATGCCATTCTCCTAGATCTCTATTTGCAAAAACCAGCGCAAGCACTCCAGCATTTTGAAGACTATCAAGCATTACAAAACAAACCAGACAAGCAGGTAAAACGCTGGATTAAAGAACTGAACCGCCGTGTTATCAGGGAATCTTCAAATAGACCATGAAACGAATTAAAGATAAATCAAGCACCCAGCACCTTGCGGCTATTATTTCCCTTATTTTGGCCGCCTCCAGCAATATCTCAGCAGCGGAACCCAATGACGAAGAGGCACTCGGTTACGCCATTAAAGGGGACAAAGAATCCCCCAACGTGCTATATTTTGTGCCGTGGAAATCGCCTAGCCCACCGAGCAAAATTGACATCCCTCCCCCCGAGATAAACAGCCTGGATGTTCTCGATCGCGATACATTATTAAGAGAGCAGATTTATTTCAAACAGTTACAGAAACAAGAAAAATAAACTTGCTGCCAGTAATACACACTAAAAACTGACAAGCCCCAGTTCAGATATCAGCCTGCAGGAATAAAAATGAACGAAAATACCGAATCCAGCTTGGGTTTCTTCACCACTGTCATCAAGTTTATACAAGACGGCGGCCCCTTTATGTATCTCATCATGACAGTATTCGTGATTGGTATCGCCATCTCTATTGAGCGCTTTTATTTACTTGCAGAGTGTACGTAAAAAAAATCGAGACGTGTGGGAAAAAATATTCCCCCTGTTAAACCAAGGCTTGATCGAGCAAGCCCATGAATATGCACAACACTCTGATGCAGCCATCGCAAAAATTGTCATTTACGGTCTCGAACGTTCTGTCTATGCAGAACATCACGACGAAATTGAAATGGCGATGGAAGAAGGCCTTATGGAGACCATTCCCCGGCTGGAGCAACGCACCCCCTACCTCGCCACCTTTGCCAACATTGCCACGCTTTTAGGGCTTCTTGGTACTATTCTCGGCCTGATCAGTGCATTTACCGCCGTAGCAAGCGCAGACCCGACTCAAAAAGCCGATTTACTCTCCGCCAGTATTTCTGTTGCCATGAATACCACTGCTTTCGGCTTGATGACAGCCATTCCACTGCTACTCATATTTAGCGTTTTACAATCCATCACTACGCAAATCATAGACAGTATGGAAATGGCCTCTGTTAAATTTCTTAACACCTTTCGCAAAGTGCAAAAAAAACCAAACACAACTCCCGTAGCGACATAGAATGAAGAGACGCCACCTTCGCAAGCGCCCACAAGAAGTAGAAATCCATATCACCGCATTTCTAAATCTTATGGTAGTGCTCATCCCCTTCTTACTCATTACCGCTGTATTTTCTCAGGTGGCAGTATTAGATTTATTCGTGCCTGATGAACAGGGGAGCACTGAACAATCAACTGTACAGGCACGCATTGTGATCCGTAAGCAACACTTGGAAGTAGGCAATGCGAATACAGGCCCACTAGAAATCATTACCAACAAAAACAATAACTATGATTTCGAAACTGCTAATCAACGCCTGCAAGATATTAAAACAAAGCATCCCGCAATTCGTCATATCACACTGTTACTCGAAGATGATGTCGACTACGAATCCCTCATTCATGCCATGGATCATGCCCGTTATTTTAATAAAACCATTAACGGGCAGAAAATAAAAGCCGAACTTTTTCCCGCCATCAGTATTGGTTCTGCCCCACCTCTCGCAGTAGATAAGGCTAAAGAAGGTGGAAATCAATGAAGCAATCCCGTCGAGCAAAGCGCCTACAACGCCACCATAATAGTAAAATTGTGGCGAAACTAAACATGATCTCCCTGATGGATATTTTCACCATACTGGTATTCTTTTTACTGGTTAATTCTACAAACAACCAACAATTTGCCAACCAAGATACCATTACACTGCCAGAATCCACCGCTGAAAAAGCCCCGCGAGCCACGTTATCATTATTTGTCGATGCCAATAATATTTACGTTCAAGACCGATTAGTCACAGATATCCCCAGCGTTCTCCGTAGCAAAGAATTAATTATCCCCGCTCTAAAGAAGGAACTTGATTACCGGCACCAGCATCTATCAAGCTCCGACCTGGCAACTCCAGAGGCGCGATCCATCACCATCATAGGGGACAAAAAAATCCCCTACCGGTTGTTGAAAAAAATAATGTCGACCTGCTCCAAAAGCCAATACAGCGAGATCTCTTTAGCGGTATATCGAAAATCAGTGCGGGCCGAATTATGAGGGCCCAGAGAAACTCACTGGCGCCAGAATTACCTTGGTCAACAAACCCTCAGGTGGAGAGACGATTCCGGCGCATTCTCGCAAGCCTACTTATTCTTTTACTTTCGGCGATGATTATTATTCCCCTAATTAAGATCCCTGAGCTGGAAAGAGAATCAACGGAAAAAGTACCTGCCCAAGTAGCGCGTTTCATTATCGAACACCAGGCCATATCTCCTCCAAAGGCCCCTGTTTCATCTGTGGCAAACAAAACCAAAGAAACAAATCAGAAAAAAGCGGCGACAAAATCCAGCGCAAAAAAACAAGGCAAACCCCACAATATAAAACAGCTTAGCGCTCGTGAAGTTGCACAAAAATATATCAGTTCTTTTTCCAGCTCTCTGGAGAAAATAAACACCTTACCTATTGTGCCTCAGACGCTGAGTATTATTACCGCTGGAAAACTCCAAAGCACCTCTAATATTATTTCTGGCAGCCTAAACACCGGAGAAATGACCACCCGAATACAAGCCGGAGGCGGCGAGCTGACGATTGCCAAAGCAAGCAAAACAGGTAAACCTCAAGCCCTCTCCAGCGCCCCTGTACAACGCGCTAGCAAAACCCTTGGCGTGGAAAAACAAGGCTCTTCAGTTAAAAGAAGCGGCACAATGGAGAAACAAAAACACGATAAACGTATACAACGTTCAAGAGAAAATATTCAACAGGTTTTCGATAAAAACAAAGGGGCCATTTACGCTATTTACAATCGCGCCCTACGCAGCAACCCCGACCTAGAAGGCAAGGTTGTTTTTAAGCTTTCAATCAGCCAAGAAGGAAAGGTTACCCAATGCGAGATTTACTCCAGCGACCTCAAGGCTTCCAAGCTTGAACGAAAACTGGTGAGCCGGATAAAACTCTTTGATTTTGGCGTAATAAAAAATGCTGAAACCTGGAATGACTCGTTCTATTTAGATTTTATCCCTTCGCCCTAGCCATTATAAACACCAAAACTTGCTCGCTTAATCGGCAGCCATATAACGTGGGTTAGCGACCGCATCTTTCAGCATCTCCATTTGTGCCAGGAAAGAGTCACCGATTAAAGCATTAACTAGCCAATCGGGCGCTTTTACAGGTGAATCTAAAATCACCTCATAGGTCACTTCGGTTTCCCCGTTAAGCAGTGGAACAAACTTGTATTGCCCACTAAGGCTTTCCTGCGCGCTTAACCCGTCTTCTGAAGGGGCTGATTCAAATGCGTAGATCACCGAGCCCGACTTTTGATCGCGAATCACCTGGCATTTCAAATAAGCCACACGGTCATCCAATGGCCATGGCAAATCAGTAACATAGTTAATAAACCAACTGTTTTCATTAACTATTTTAACTTTAGAAACCTCCTTAACGCGCTGCCGCCAAGTAGTAGCATTAGGATAATCTACCATCAAGGCCAATAGTGTTTCTGGAGATTGAGACACCCTGGTTATAGCCTTTATTTCGCGCGCGCGGGGGCGATCTTTCACCCCCCGACCATAAACCTCCACAGAGTCGCTGCTTTCTAGTATTTGCCACTCTAGGGATTTAAATTGTGAATTTGCCCATAAACTACTGCAAGCTATCGCAAAAAAGGCTAACACGCTGTTCCGAAGTATTCTCATAGATTCGTTCCGTCGCTTATTGTCATTTTTATTATTCTCAACTTTAACTCTTCAAGGTTAACGAAAGCTGAAGCATTTGCAAGCAGCAATAGAACAGCTCTCTATTTAACCCCTTATGGCTTGCTGCTGAGGGGTTTTCTCAGTGATGTTTCAAAACCAATCATGGCAATAAAACGCTAATATCTCCACTATTAAACCAATAAATCAATATCGAGCTTGGCAGGTGCTATACCTTAATGTAGCCCTCATCAATGGCCGCACACGGAATCCAGAAATGCCACAGCTTAAATTTTGTCTCATCCTAGTATTTCCACTCATACTCTCTGCCTGCGCCAGCCTAAGCAAGGACGAATGCAAGCTCGCCAACTGGGAAGTTATCGGCTATGAAGATGGCAACAAAGGGCAATCCCAAGCGCAGATCGGCAAACACCGCTCTGCCTGCGCCAAACACGGCATAGCACCTGACTTGGCGGCCTATCAGCAAGGTCACCAACGAGGAGTAAGAAATTTTTGCAACCCTGGCCGCGGCTATTCAATGGGGAGCAAAGGAATTCGCTACAACGGAATGTGCCCGAAAGACCTAGAGCCTGCGTTCCTCACGGCTTACCGCGCGGGCAAAAAAGTGCATGTTGCCCGCCAGCAGGTTAAAACGCTTCAGAACAAACAGAACAAACAGACAACTGAATTAAAAACGGTTAAAACTCAGCTGAGAGCTAAAGAGGGACTGCTTCTTTCACCCCAAGGAAGCCTGGCACAAAAAGCCTCGTTACTTCTCGAAATTAAAGACCTTAATCAACGTTCAGGTGAGCTGGCTGCGCAAATCAAGCAAACTGAAAAAGAATTAGCACTTTCGAGAGCGAAGCTGAATCATGCTTCCAGTGTTACTCGGTATTAACGACCGGTTAAATGTCTCTAATTGCGGGAGTATCATTTCACCTGAAGTAACTATTCAGGTGAAATGATTTAATACGCACTTGCACACAAGAACCATCAAATAACACCGTCCTCCCCCAGCTTCCGCATCTCTTCATTCCCCAAACCTAGCCACTGCCCATAAATTTCTTCGTTATGCTGCCCCAAGGTCGGGCCAGCCCACTCCGTTCGGCCAGGTGTTGCTTGTAGCTTGGGCGTTATGGCAGGTATTTTTAGCTCTCCCCTTGGGGTATCCACCGTCTCAAACATACCTCTCTCTTGGTAATGTGGGTCGTTCATCATATCTTCAACGTTAAATACAGGGCCACCCGGCACATTAGCCACTTGCAGCTTTTCAAGCACGTCTTCCAAAGAATATGTCGCGCACCAAGCATTTAAGACCGCATCAATTTCTGACTCATGCGCAACCCTACCGGCATTATCAGCAAGACGTTGATCCTCTGCCATTTCGGGTGCGTCTGCGGCTATCATAAGGCGCTTAAATATTGAATCGCCATTCCCACCGATAATGACAAATTTCCCATCGGCACAACGATAGGTATTAGTCGGTACGATACCCGTTACGGTGGTTCCTGACGGCTGGCGGATCACCCCTGCGCCATCGTATTCCGGCACCACCGCTTCAAGAGTATTAAACATGGCCTCATAAAGCGCCACATCCACCACTTGACCACCACCTTTGCCATTTTCTCCTGTGCTTTTATTACGCTGAAGCAAGGCAAGCAATATACCGATAAATGCCTGTTGCCCGGCCAGCGTATCGCCCAAACTCAAATTTGGCCTCACGGGTGCTTCGCCAGGAAAACCGTTCAAATATCGAAAGCCAGAAAATCCCTCTGTGACAGAAGCAAAGCCAGGCCGGTTCGCATAAGGGCCGGTTTGGCCATAACCTGAGATGCGCGTATAAATAAGATCGGGGCAGTCTTTTTTAATATCCTCTGGGCCTAAACCCCAGGATTCCATTTTCCCTGGACGGAAATTTTCGATTAAAACATCGCATTGTTTGATCAGCCCATAAACAAGCTCCCGACCTTTTTCTGATTTTAGATCTAGGGTGATGCTCTTTTTATTACGCCCAATGCTATACCACCAGAGAGACGTTCCATCCTGCACCTCTCGCCAACCTCGAATTGGGTCACCCCCCTGAGGCGGTTCTACTTTAATCACTTCAGCACCAAAATAGGCCAGTTGCGTTCCGGTAAAAGGGCCTGCCAAAAGCTGACCCAACTCAAGTACTTTAATGCCATCTAAGGGGCGTTCTGTCATGGTTCCGTCCAACTAATGAAAAAAGCGAGAGTAGCCCGAATCTGAAAAAACCGCTAGACTGATTCTTATTTCAAATTCCACGGGTGCCCGCCATGTTACACGTAGAAAGAATCACCATTCCCAACGCTTTTAAAAATTACAACCACTTGCTTGTTTGTACAGAAACAAAAGAAGCCATGG
>JAESUE010000102.1 GCA_016763235.1 Pseudomonadales bacterium | reverse complement strand
TACAAATTTTGCTGGTGGTAGCTGCTCTTGATAGGTCCAGATAGGCCAACTTCGATCATAAAGGTTAAGGCTAGGGGTGACAGAGAGCAGGTCTATATTCGCTTGATAGTAAGCGTCGACAGTGCCTACATCTAGCCAGTAGGCTTCGTCCCCGTTGGGATCCTGAAAAGGGAAAGCCATAATGCGATGTCGTTGAATGATATTGGGAATAATATCTCGTCCAAAATCATGGCTAGATTCAGTATTTTGATTATCTAAGCGAAGCTGCTCAATCAGGAAGCTTTTATTGAAGATATATATTCCCATTGAAGCGAGTGCGCGTTTATTGTCGTTAGGTAGTGGGCTTGGTTTTTCAGGCTTTTCACTGAAAGCCTGAATGCGATAGTTTTCATCAATGGACATAACACCAAACTGTTTCGCTTCTTCAAGCGGGCACTTTATACACCCCACAGTCATAGCTGCACCACTTTTAATGTGTGCTTCGAGCATGGATTGGTAATTCATTTTGTATATGTGGTCACCGGCCAATATAAGTACGTATTTACAGTCTTGGGCTTCAATTATATCCTGGTTTTGGAAGACGGCGTCGGCGGTACCGCTATACCAATCATTTTTCACACGCTGTTGGGCTGGTAATAGATCAATGAATTCGCCTAACTCTGGGTGTAAGAGGTTCCAGCCTTTTTGCACATGGAGATTAAGTGAGTGAGATTTATACTGAGTAAGAATATGAATTTTTCGTAAACCAGAATTAATGCAATTGGAAAGAGCAAAGTCAATGGTTCGATATTTTCCGCCGAATGGTACCGCAGGTTTTGAATGCCACCGCGTGAGGTTTTTAAGCCGTGTACCCGCTCCGCCAGCAAGAATAAGTGAGAGGGTGCTTTTAGTTTCATTAAAAGATAAGGCGTTTATGGTTGGCATGGTGACCTTCGCGACGTTATGTGGATACTTCTCATCATTGCTAATGATGATGGTTTGTTTTTAGTTACAGCTTTATGAACACTTGCGGCGTTAGTACTAAATAAGATGTCTAATCTGTATGAAGAGGTATAAATATATTACGCGCCTAACAAATTTATTCCAGCTCTATTTCGATGGTATGTGGAGCTAAAGAATATTTAAATCAATACGGTTTGTAATGCGCTTAAATGGGATCAATTATTAAAGTGTATAAACAGATATTAATCCAGTATTTTAATCAGACTTATTCTAGGTGTTTAGCCGCTTGTTAGTCGCGCCACAAGCTCTATTTTCATGCTTCATGACATTAATTGATGGTTCTCTGATGCGTATCAAATACTTAATGTGTAAATTGCGTTAAAAAACCTTGTTTTGATTTAACCTATAAGTGCATAACTTGAACAGGTAGAAAGTAAGCACCCATTAATCAGGGTGCTTGTTTAGAACTCATGCTCCACGGAGTAAGGATTTTAACTTCTCAATAGTATCCGCATATGGAGGCTGTTTTAAAATAACCCTGAAATACGCATACGGCTCAAGCCCATTGGCTACGGCTTCTCTCCAGCCATGCTTTGAACTCATTGAGCATTGGAGTACGTTCTTTCTGCTTTATTGAGGGTTTTCTCTGCATGACTCTGGTCTTTCATCTTTCGCTTTATGACATAACGTTTATTAATCGTTGATAAGACGATTCGCGCCCTGATCGGGTCGCTATCTGCTTTTTCCCGGTGATCGAGCTGCTTTGTCTGCCTCGTCGGACTTGCGACGCGCATGATTTCAGTACCCTGCGTGAATGAAGGGCTGTTGTTTTACAGCGGCGTGATAGCTCGCATAGCCATCGGGTTTGCAATTAATCGTTAAAACCCTTCAGTGGGCGCAAGGCGGTTCCCCCTGCTGAATACTGGTTCGTATCAGGCAAGCGCTCTGGGTTGCCTCGGTGGGTCACTCAGGGTGACTCACATCCGTTTATTACGGATGACACTACGCTCCAGTTTTTTAAGCACTTGAATCCGCACTTCATCTGCTTGAATTAGATGTCCTTCCCATCGTTGTTCTCGGATAAGGTTGATCAGTGGTGTGAGTGGCTCGCGGCTGCTCGGGAATAGTTTGATCTACTATAGGTAATCCTGATGGGTCATATTCCCCGTTAATTTTCGTAAAATAGATTGATTATTTTCCTCAAGGGACCAAAAAATTGAGCTTAATTAGACTTGCCTTCGCTATGGCCGCTATTCTCGGGCAGCCTCCTCATGTGGTGAAGGTCACGCTGCCGCAGTAGCATGAGAGAAGTTTCCCAGTCGACAGAATGGTAAGGTATCCATGTATTTGGTGATAAAGATATACGCCTTGATTGTATTTTATTCGATTCCCTTCATCGCATTAAAAGGTTCTTTCTTGTCCGGATTATTTCCACTACTGGCGCTAAAATGGTGGCGTCGGGTTTTCGGTCGATAATGTTTTCTTTTTTTAAGTGCAAACCCGTGTTGGGTTTTGTAGAAGCTAAGCGGCCAGATTATGCTGCTGGCAGTAACGACTGATGGGTAAACCGGAGGCTTGCCAAGTTTTAACGTAACCTTCCAAATTAATCCGTTCTGAGGGTGAGCGGGTTGTCGTTGCAATGGCCATAATGAACTCCTGTTGGCCTGTTAGAATTATCGTTAGATCAGTGTGGTTCTGGAATGACCCGTATTAAAGGGCGCTTACGTTTCTTTCACCTCGGTGGCATATGGTGATGAATCGTAAGCCCATAGAACGGGGTGATAAATTTTCTTCGAAGGAGGAAAGAAAGATTGCTGCGCAGCGAAATTTGGATAGCAGTCAGGAGGAGTTGGCTGAAGAAGGGTAGAGGTATTTGGAACAAATGGTAGGGTGAAAGAGATGTTTTTTAAACATCCCACAAGAAACCCTGTGGTTTCTTGGTGGCTAGTGGTGCATGTCGTGCTTTTCTTTTATAGCTTGTTCGTAAGTGAGCACTGTACCACCAAAGCCTTTGGAAAACTTTTGCGCTTCACTTTTTGACTTAAATGAAAGCCAGTTTGGTTTGCAGCAAAAGCCTATTTCGGTATCTTTTAAATAATAGGCTTTTTTTCATCTATCATTTCCCTGCTGATGAATCCATGGTGACCGCACTTTTAATGCCTTTGTCTGAGCCTGATATCATACTTATGCCGCAGCCAGGACAACCTAACTTCTCTTTCTGGACATCTTCATAGGTGATTTCAAAGATGACGCTGCTGGTCTGAATAGACTTTCCGCAGATGCCACACATTTCGGCTTCCTCGCCAAAAGAAAAAGGTATGACTGAGATAGAAAGGAGTATAGAAAAAAGTGACGATTGTTTTTCACTATGACTTCGGTGCTTCGGCTTAAATAGAAGTGCTACGCACTTCAGGGTTGAACCTGCCCAGTTGAAAATGAACAGTTACACGATTATTTTTACATCATCCTCTTGTATCATAAGGTCAATAGCCTTTTGGCTTCTCGAATACCATCAAAGTCATTCGAAACATCCAACGCCTCTTTAATGTACTTTCTTCCTTCGGCCTTATCACCTTTTGCATAATAGATCGCGCCAATGTGGTATATCACAGTAGGATCACCAGCTTGGATTACATTTGCTTTTTGGCATAATTCCAAAGCTACGTTGTAGTTTTTTCTGTGATAATGAATCCAACCAATGGTATCAGTGATACTTTTGTTGTTAGGCAGTATCCCATTCGCTTTATTCGCAAGCATCATAGCCTGCTCTAGCTCAGCGCCCTGTTTGGCATACAGCCATGCAAGCTGACTGTAACCCAAATACCATTGTGGCGATAAATCTATCAGCTTTTTATAATAGGACTCTGCCGTAGCATAATTTTCTGATTTTTCATTTAATATTCCCAGTTTGAGAACAATTGCAATGCTTTCGCTAACCTCATTTGCACGTTCATAGTATTGAGCCGCTTTCTTTTCATCACCCGATAATAGGTTCAATTCGGCAAGCGCATAAAGCGAGGGGAAAAAGTAAGGAGCGGATGAAAGTGATTGTTTCAAAGATTTGATTGCTCGGCCTCGCTGAGCATTCTTTAGATAAACCTGGGCAAGCCAATAGTTTGCCATAACTGACTGAGCATTCAATTCGATAGCTTTGCCTAATTCACGGCCAGCAAGGTCAAAATAATTATTAAAATAATAAAGAACGCCCATATTAAGGTATTCGGCTTCACCTCTACGATAAGCTTTGGTCAGTGATAACTTATCCAAACCTTCTATGGAAAACCCGGCTTCCAGTTCTTCAGAATGCCGCCAATTTGTAAGCGCTTCGTTAGGTTTCCCTTCCTCTGCCCAGAAGTTACCATTAATAAAATAAAGTAGCTTTGCCGCCTCATTATCTTGCAGTTGGCCGTCTATAAGAGCCTGCTCTGTTCCTTTGTTAAGGATTGCTCTTAATACAACTTGAGTAGCATAGGCGCCAATATGCTGAGGATTGACTGCTAGTGCTTTTGTAATGGACTCTAGTGCCTGAGTTTGCTTGTCCAATATCATGTATGCATAGGCTTGTAGGTAATTCACCTGAAACAGGCTTTGGTCCAATTGCGTCAGTGCTTTCAATGCAACCTGAGCTTTCCCATTTAGAAGGCTCGCATTAGCCATTATCAGATCGCTTCCTTGCAGTTTCTGTTTTTTCATCTCTTGTGCAATTTTCTCGGCTTCTTTGGGAAGGCCAGCCTTTAATGCAGTATTTCCCATATTCGTGAGAATATAGTGATTCTTGGGAGCCAGTTGATATGCTGTTTTAAAATGAGTTAGAGCAGTAGAGTACTTTCCTGAGGCATCAAAAGACATTCCAAGACCAAAGTAAGCATTAGCAGCTTTAGGGTTCTTTTCCACTGCCTGTTTAAAATAACGCTGCGCGGCATCAAATTCATCAAGTAATAACGCGCTAGCTCCAGCATTAAGGTATCCGGGATAAAACTGAGGTTCTACTTCTATCGCGTGTTCAAAACTACTTAATGCCTTACGATAATCACCTTGCTCGATATAAATCCGACCCAAAATATTCCATGGATAGGGGTGTGACTTGTCGAAATTTATTGCTTTTTTTGTCGCAGTTGTAGCTGCGGCGTAGTCCTTGCTTTGCTTTAGAGAAAGCGCCTCTGCCAGTTGCAAATAAAATGAGCTCTGCCCTAGTTTACGAGCTCTATGCAAGCGCTGTTGGCCTCTTTTTGAGTCATTCTTGGTAATTAAGTAAATGGCGCTCAATGCAAGTAGCTCTACATCTTGAGGTTTGTTCTCTACCAGCAGGTTATGGTAAGTACCAAGTGATGCAAATTCACCCTGCCTAAAGTCGGCTTTTAATTGTTGGATTAAACGCGCTGTATTTTCTTCTTGTATATGGGGAGGTGTGTGCAGGAGGGAGCTCGAGAAGTCCCAAGTTTGGATGGGTTGATCGCTACCTACCCCGATAGAAATAGGCAATGATTGTGCAGTTTGTATATTTGCGACAATCAGAAAGAGTGCTGTAAATAGCGTTAATTTAATGTTCAGGTAATTCATATATGGAAGTCATCTCAAAATAAAAAGTAACTACTCAGCGAACTCTGTAACTGTTCAAATTTGAGCAGAACAAGGTGGAAAATGTGAGTTTATATGGTTAAATGATCATTTTTTAACGCTGTTATGCACGAATTTGAGCGTGAGCTGAATAGTGACAATAAAAAATACATTGAAACAGTCTAACAGAAAGACTCAATGTCCAGGTCGTCCTGTTTATGAAATAAATCAAGCCCCATAAGGTGCTTGATTTATTTTTACTTTAGCGAAAAAGTTAACTTCTTTTTCTAGCTCGTGCAATCCCTAGCAGGCCGATGCCCATCAGCAATATGGAGCTAGGCTCTGGCACGCTGGATGTTGCAGTATCGCCATAAAGTGTCCAGCTTGCAGTTGCAGTTGTGCCGTCATCACCAAAAGCATTCACTGTAAATACATTAGCGCCTGCAGCCAAAGTCCAGTCTACTGAAAAGTTTCCGAAGCCGTCATCAAGCGCCCAGTTATTATGCACAACTGCATCTGGAGTAATCAGGTCAATGTAATCCAAACCTACTAGATTTCCACTAGTGCCGCTGAATAGAGCAAGTAAATCATTAAAGGATGTGCCTACGTATGAGCCGTAATCGTCGGCGTTACCATAGGTATCATCAACACCATTAACTGCAGCCTGTAACGCAGCTGGTGAATGACCAGAGCCCATTCCCACAGAGTGAATCGCTTCCGTATTACTGATCATGGCACTATCGGCTGCTTGATCGGCATAAGAAACGCTAGAAACACCATCTGACAGCACCACCATAGCCTGGAGCCTGCTGGATGTTGCGTTAATTCCTAGCACGGTGTTAGCCTTATTTATACCCGCATCAATTGAAGTTCCACCGCCTGCGCCAAAGCTGTTAATAGCATTGGTGATAGAACTGTTAGCCCCATCCAGCTGTGTCAAACCGACCCGAGTAGTTGCATAGCTGGTGAAGGAAACTATTCCCACTGAGGTTGTTCCCTGTGGTAACCCAGCAACCAATGCATTAGCAGCATTCCGTTGTATAGCTATATTTGTTGACCCCATGCTTCCTGATGCATCCATAACCAATACGAGATCAAGGCCTGTTCCGCCTGTTTGCCCAATGCCCGCTGCTTGCCCTGTTACAGTTTGCGTGCTTCCCGCAGCAAAGTGGCTGTTATCTGCTGGTGTCAACCATGAAGCTGAAGTTGCTGCAAAAGAAGCATCTGCCATTAGCAGCAAACTTGCTGCCGCCGCTAAATTGTATTTAAGTTTCATTCTATTACCCCTATCGTATTACGCTAAATTGTATCTAAAATTGATACGCATTAGATTAAAGCATATTTCGGGCCATAAAAATAAGGCCATGTTTTTTAAGGGATTTATTTTATCAGTAGAAAAGCTTAACACTAAAAGTGTAAAAAAATTAGACAAAAAATAGGGGGTGGGGCCGCTTATTAGAAAACCCCAGCGAAGCGGGAAATCAAACTTCATTAGCCATTAGGCGAATGGTATGTCTCCATTTACGGAAGGTGCTGAATTCAAACAAACCTACGCTGCGCTCCGGTTTGCGCATGAAGCGGGCGTTATCCTATTGGGGGACGGTGGCTATTTTACGACATGCCCATCATCACGCCAATGCAGACGTGGAGTTTTAGGATTTAAAACCATTCCCTACCGCAGCGCCAACCACACCATTTTGGTTATGTGCTAACGGCGCTAATTGCGTATTTTCCACCTCTGTAGCATATGGTGATGAATCGTAAGCTTATCGAATGGGACAATAAATTTTCTTTGGAGGAGGAAAGCAAAATTGCCGTACAGCGAAATTTCTATAGTGGTCAGGAAGAGTTGGTTGAAGAAGGACGAAGTATGTGGATTAAATGGCAGCTTAAAAGAGGGTTTTATACGTATTTTTAGTTAATGCTGTAGCCACCCGCAACCACGCACCATAAACCGGTGGTTGCGGGTGGTCAGCGATGCATGTGGTGTTTTTCTTTTATAGCTTGTTTGCAGGTAAGCACTGTACCGATGAGATTTTGTGAAGATTTCTCCGCGCGTTCATTCAGTGCTCTAAATTAATGCATGAGGCTCTCGGTGTTAAAGTGAGGTTTCTTAGGGGCGATCAAACGCGGCATTAATTAATGCTTGGGTGTAGGGGTTCTGAGGAGATTCAAATATCGCAGCGGTGTTGTTTTTTTCAAGCACTACGCCGTCTTTCATCACAATGATTTCATGGCTTAATGCTTTGATAACAGAAAGGTCATGGGAAATAAATAAGTAAGCTAACTGAAATTTTTTCTGTAGTGATTGTAATAGCTCAACGACTTGAACTTGTACTGAACGGTCGAGTGCGGAGGTAGGTTCGTCGAAAATAATAACCTCGGGGTTGAGTACCAAGGCGCGTGCGATGGCAATGCGTTGTCGTTGCCCGCCGGAAAATTCGTGGGGATAACGATTCAGTACTTCTTCATTCAGGCCGACATTCAATAATGCTTCTTTGATGGCTTCTAATTTTTCAGGGCCTTGGAGTTCACTGTGAATTTCAAGACCCTCGCCTACAATTTCTGCAATTGACATGCGAGGGCTAAGGCTGCCGAAGGGGTCTTGGAAAACCATTTGGATTTTTTTTCTGTAAGGGCGAAATTGTTTTTGGTTGAGCGTATCTAATCGCTGTTTACGATAGCTTACTTCGCCTTCAAAATGCAGCAACTTTGCCAGCGCTAAACCTAGCGTGGTTTTACCCGAGCCACTTTCTCCCACTATGCCGATGGTTTGCCCCTTGTGTAGGGTGAAGCTGATACCATCGACAGCTTTTACATAGTCGTAGGTACGATTGAGTAAGCCTTTTTTTAGAGGAAACCAAACTTTTACGTTTTTGGCCTGGATTAATTCTTCATCAAAAACTGCCTGCGCATTTGAGAGTGGTTTAGGGCTGGCGTTAATAAGCGAGCGAGTGTATTCGTGTTGCGGTTGTGAGAGTACTTGTTCGGTTGTACCTGTTTCTACAATTTTACCCTCTTTCATGACAGCAACACGCTGAGAGAAATGTTTGACTAGGCCTAGGTCGTGGGTAATTAACAGTATGCTTAGTTGCAATTGTTTTTGTAGCGAGCTTAGTAACTCTAAGATTTGCAATTGAATGGTAACGTCTAGCGCGGTGGTGGGTTCGTCAGCAATTAGTATTTCTGGTTCGCTGGCGAGAGCCATTGCAATCATTACGCGTTGACGCTGGCCGCCGGAGAGTTCGTGGGGGTAGGCTTTCATGCGTTGTTTTGCATTGGGAATACCGACGCGTTCCAATAATTCCAAACAGTTTTGTGTGGCTGCATTTTTTCTCAAACCTTGATGCAGTTCCAATACTTCACAAATCTGTTTTTCTACAGTGTGTAAGGGGTTCAGGGAGGTCATGGGTTCCTGAAAAATAACACTGATTTTATTGCCTCGAATTTTCCTTAGATCCTTTTCACTGCAATGCAGCAAGTCTTGATTCTTGTAGAGGATTTTCCCGCTGGGGTGGCTCGCTTTGGGGTAGGGCAGTAACTTTAAAATAGATAAGGCGGAAACAGATTTCCCTGAGCCGCTTTCTCCTACCAGGGCAAGGGTTTCACCTTTAAAAAGCGTATAACTGATGCCTCGAACTGCTTGAATGCAGTGCTCGCCTTCTTTAAATTCAACGCTGAGGTCTTCGACTTGTAATAGTTTTTCGGGGGAGTTTTCCATGAAGTAATTTTTTTTTCCTACATCTTGCGTGGGTCGAAAGCGTCGCGAATGGCTTCACCAATAAACACGAGAAGCACCAGCATGATGGAGATAACCATAAAGGCGGTTACCCCCAACCAAGGAGCATGGAGATTGGTTTTACCTTGGGAGGCGAGTTCTCCCAGCGAGGCGGAACCAGGAGGTAAGCCAAATCCGAGAAAGTCGAGGGAGGTGAGGGTTGTAACCGCACCGGTGAGAATAAAGGGTAAAAATGTGATGGTGGAAACCATGGCGTTGGGCAGTATGTGGCGGAACATTATGCGAGCATTTCCCAAGCCTAAGGCCCGTGCTGCGCGTACATATTCCAGATTACGACTGCGTAGGAATTCTGCGCGTACAACATCGACTAAAGCTAGCCAACTGAATAAAAGCATAATGCTCAGTAACCACCAGAAGTTGGGCTCTACAAAACTCGCAAGGATAATAAGTAGGTAGAGCACCGGCAGGCCGCTCCATATTTCCATAAAGCGCTGGCCGTAGAGGTCTATTTTTCCACCATAAAAACCTTGAATCGCCCCTGCAGTAACACCAATAATGGTGCTAAAAAAACTCAGGGTAAGGGCAAAGAGTACGGAGACTCTAAAACCATAAATAACACGGGCAGCGACGTCGCGGGCTTGGTCATCGGTACCGAGTAAATTCTCGCCGTCGGGTGGAGAAGGGGCGGGGGAGCGCATATCGTAATTAATCGTGTCATAACTGTATCGAATGGGTGGCCAGATCATCCAGCCATCGGCATTGATAAGCTCTGCCACGTAAGGGTCGCGGTAGTCTGCTAGTGTTTCAAATTCGCCACCGAATTTGGTTTCTGAATATCCCACAAAAATCGGGAAATAAAGTGCTTTCTGGTAAGACACGACAATGGGCTCATCATTAGCAACAAATTCTGCAAAGAGGGTGAGCGTGAATAATAATAAAAAAATCCGCAGGGACCACACACCCCGCCGGTTAGCATTAAAGTTATCCAGTTTGCGTTGATTGATGGGGCTAAGGTGTCGGCGAAGCATTTTCATCCTTCCCGACTGGAAAAATCGATTCTGGGGTCGATGGCGATATAGGTGAGGTCGCCAATGAGTTTTAGCAGCAGGCCAATCAGGGTGAATATAAACAAGGTGCCGAATACCACGGGGTAGTCCCGGTTTAAGGCCGCTTCAAAACCCATGAGGCCAAGGCCATCCAGAGAAAAAATAACTTCAATCAATAGCGCGCCGGTAAAGAGGATGCCAATGATGGTGGCCGGAATACCGGAAATAATTATCAGCATAGCGTTACGAAAGATATGACCATAAAGAATCTTATTTTCTTCCAACCCTTTCGCCCGTGCTGTGACCACATATTGTTTGTTAATTTCATCCAGAAAGGAGTTTTTAGTCAGCATGGTGAGGGTGGCAAAACCGCCAGTGGTGAGCGCGGTGACAGGTAAAGCAAGGTGCCAAAAATAATCGACTATTTTTTCAAAAGCACTTAAGTCATCAAAATTAGGAGAGGTGAGCCCGCGCAGTGGAAACCAGTTTAAGTAGCTGCCACCACAGAAGATTACGACGAGCATAATTGCGAATAAAAACCCGGGGATGGCATAACCGATAGTGACGGCATAACTGGACCAAACATCAAAAGCGGAGCCGTGAGAAACCGCTTTGCGTATGCCAAGGGGAATGGAAATTAAATAAATCAGCAGGGTGCTCCATAGGCCAAGGGATATGGATACGGGCAGTTTTTCAAGCAGGAGGTCGGTAACCTTTTTGTCGCGAAAAAAGCTTTCGCCAAAATCAAAGCGGGCATAGTTGCCGAGCATCATAAAAAAGCGTTCGTGGACGGGTTTATCGAAGCCGTATAGTTTTTCAATTCGTTTGATTAGTTCGGGGTCCATGCCCTGAGCGCCTCGGTAGGTGCTTTCGCTGGCTGCGGCATTAGAGGTTTGGTTTTGGCGGGATTCTCCTTGCTGGCCGCCTCCCATTCGTGAGGCCATGCCTGTTTCAAAACCTTGCAACTGGGCAATCATTTGCTCTACTGGGCCGCCAGGTGCTGCCTGCACAATGGCATAGTTAAGAAGCATGATGCCGAGCAGGGTAGGGAAAATAAGTAGTAGACGACGAATTAAATAAGCAAGCATAGGGGGCAGGCCGTTGACTATTTATGAGGGCGGAATTTGGCATTTTTATCGGGATCAACCCACCAGTTGTCAAAACCAAGGTCATAGAGTGGTTGTATAGACGGTTGGCTGAAAATATTCCAATAGGCAACGCGAAAATTACGAATATGCCAGTGAGGAATAACGTAATGGTTCCAAAGTAATACACGATCAAGGGCGCGAGTGCGGTAAATCAAACTTTCACGGTCTGGTGCTGCGATAACGCCTTCTACCAGCGCGTCAATCACGGGGTTTTTGATGCCTATCCAGTTTCGGCTGCCTTTTTGGTCAGCGGTGGATGAATGCCAGTAGTTGTGCTGTTCGTTGCCGGGAGAGAGGCTTTGGCCAAATACGGTGACGGTCATATCAAAATCAAAGGATTGCACTCGGTTAATGTACTGCTGGGTATCCACTAGCTGAATGCTGACATCAATGCCGAGGCGCGCCAAATTCCTTTTAAACGGTAATACAATACGCTTGAAGTCTGGGCTGACTATAAGGATGGTAAACGCGAATGGTTCGCCTTTATTATTAACCAGTTTTTTGTCTTTAATTTGCCAACCCGCCTGTTTAAGTAAGCGTAAGGCATTGCGAATACTACTGCGGATATTACCGCTACCATCCGTAGTGGGGGCTTTATAGGGCGTTGTAAACACTTCTTCGGGGATTTTTCCTTTAAAAGGCTGGAGAATCGCTAATTCTTCAGGGCTGGGTAAACCACTGGCGGCCAACTCAGAGTTGGAGAAGTAACTGTTGGTGCGGGTATAAGCGCCGTAAAACAGCTGTTTATTGGTCCACTCAAAATCAAAGGCATAGTCGAGGGCTTGTCTTACTTTGGCATCTTGAAACAGTGGGCGGCGGGTGTTGTAGACAAAACCCTGCATTCCAGTGGGTAGTTGGTGGCGAATTTCACGCTTTATAATATGACCATTATCGAAGTTTTTCCCCGTATAGGAAGTGGCCCAGTTGCGTGAGGTATTTTCAGTGCGATAGTGGTATTCGCCAGATTTGAAAGCCTGTAGCGCAATGGTGTTATCGCGATAGTAGTCGATGGTGATTTTATCGAAATTATATCGGCCACGGTTAACGGGTAAATTTTTCCCCCAGTAGTCTTTTACCCGTTCAAAGGTAATGGTATGACCAGGATCCACGTGGGTGATTTTATAGGGGCCACTACCCAAAGGGGGGGTAAGAGAGGTTTGGTCGAATTTTTTATCTTTCCAGTAATGGGCGGGTAAAACGGGAGTGTTGCCGACAATAAGGGGGAGTTCTCGATTGTTTTTTACTTTGAAGGAATACTTAACGCGATGTTTGCTAAGTGCTTCGACCTTTTCTACATCACGGTAGTAAGAGGCATAACTGGGGTGGCCTTTTTCCAATAAGGTATTAAAGGAAAACACCACATCTTCTGCGGTAATGGCATGGCCATCATGAAAGCGGGCTTGTTTGTTGAGGTTGAAAATAATCCAGGATCTGTCCTCTGCCACTTCCATAGACTCTGCTACTCGGCCGTAATGGCTAAAAGCCTCATCGGAGGACATGGTAGCAAGCGTTTCATATAGGTATTCTTGAATACCATTGGCGGCTTCCCCTTTTAATATGTAGGGGTTGAGGCTGTCAAAGCCACCGGAACTAACGGCGTTAATTATAATCTCGCCACCTTTAGGTGCATCGGGGTTTACATAGTCAAAGTGTGTAAAATTTGCGGGGTAATGCGTATCACCATGAATCGCCAGCCCGTGTTGGGCATTGGCAGAATAAGCAGAAGATATGGAAAAAATGGCAAATATGGATAGTACGAAGCGGGCAATGTGTTTATTCATAAATAGAGGCGTTGCCTTTTATATGTCAAAAAACTGCTTTGGTGATAACAAAATGGATGTTGTGTGAAAGCCCTTGCAGAATCAGGTTCAGGGCTAATAATAAAGAGCCTAGAGACGGGTCGCAATAAGCATTCTCACCATAGCATAAGAGACGCAATAGAGGCATTTATGCTTGCATTAAAAGGGATGTCAATATTATTGGTGCAAGCGCGACAAAAAGTGGAATATCGTCGTTCTTTCAAGAAAAAGTGTTTGACAGCCATCATAAAAAGTACAAAGCTAGACTTGTAAGGTTGAGAACTAAAAACAATGGTAACACCTCAGTTTATGCCCAAATTCGCGCATAACAGCGTTGAAAAATTGTTATTTATGCGTATAAATTCACGTTTTCCACCTTGTTCTGCTCAAATTTTAATGCAACCTGAACAGTTACAGAGTTCGCTGAGGCTGTTACCTTAACGTAACGATAGCTAAACCGAATGGATAGCGGGCAACGGTTATAATCGTCTGATGAATGTAAAAAGAGCGCAGTGCTGTAATCAGCTTTAACCGACATGCAGTTGCTTTTTGAATCCATTACCACATATACCGAAAACGAGGGGCGGGCTAAAAGAAACTTATGGTACGGGTTGATATTGTTTTTGATCGCTATAACAGCCAGCTTCAAGTTATTCGGGGGCGGGTTTTGCGTGCCTTTCTGAAAATGGGTATTGAGCCTCATTGGCATGAATGGGACCTTAGACAAAAAAACTTGCCCGGTGCTATTGCTGTGCAAAGCTCCTTGGCCGTGCTTATAAACGGTGTGGATGTTCTCGGCGTTCAGAGCACAAAACTTGAAAGCCTCTTTCGCTTTATCGGGTTTTTCGATGGGGGGGCAGATAATCTACCTAGCGTTGTTAAAATCTCTCAAGTGATGAAATCTAGCCATGAAGAGGTTAATAAAGGCAACCAGTCACGGCTTAATCACTGGCTGCCTTTAACGGTGATGCCGATAATTTTGATGGCCTTCTTTTTTGATGATATTTGTTCAGTCTGCGGCGCTCAGTTAGCGGGCGTACCGATGGCAAGCTCTGTTGCTGATTTTAGGCATGTGCTGGGGTTTGTTATGCCGGCGCTGCTGCTAACGCTATTTTTTGCCATTAGCGGTTTTATCTATCGCGCCAAAGAGCGATTTGGATATAAGCCATTGATAGTTGGCCTTTTTTTTATACTAATTCTGTTTTACGGTCGGTTTATGGTTTCTAGCGACTTGCTTTTTTGGGTCGGAGTATCTGGGGTGTGCGGTGCATCTTTGTGGAATGGTTTTCTAAGGCCGCCTACCATGCTAGATGTTTGCCCTCGCTGCCCTTCTACGCACGCATCATGCGAAGTGGGGCATCAGGGCGTTACCCCGTCAAGTCCATCTATGGCTCAAAATACCTTGGTTCAAGGTGCTGTGGTTATGCAGCGAGTACTGCATTAGCCTGTGTAGGTTTTGAATTTCCGCTGCAACTATTCAGCTCACGCTCAAATTTGAACGCAATCTGAACTCTGTAAGAGTTCGCTGAGGTGTTACTTTCTGCTTTCCTCCTCCTTTATTCCTTAAGCTGCTTGGTCGACGCCTTCCTTCTATCCATTTCGTTTGAATGTTCGTATTTTCCGCGCACCTCTTTTTTGGTAGTCTGTACGGTATCCGTATAAAAATTTAAACTCGCTACACAGAGGTAAGCATGAGCGATGATGAGTCCTCGCTGTTTCGTGGCGAAATGAAGGGCGTAAAGCGTCATACTCCCAATTATCAGTCCTTAAAGCCCCGCCCTTCACGGCAAACCGACCCTGAGTTGGAAATCAAGCGAGTGGCGGCCGTTACTGAAAAGCAGCTCGATCCCAATTATTTGGAAACTGAGCATGTTGAACAGGTTGGCCCTCATGATCCGCTGGGCTGGAAGAAAACAGGGGTTCAGGAAGGGGTGTATCGAAAGTTACGTTTGGGGCGTTACCCCATTGAAGCAACGCTCGACCTGCATCAAATGACTGTCGTAGAAGCAAGGCAAGCGGTATTCACATTCATCCACGAGTGCCAAAAGCGGCAGTTACGAACCGTTATCATTACGCATGGCAAAGGGGGGCGTAGTGCCACACCGGCCAGAATTAAAAGTTTTGTAAATCACTGGCTTCGACAGTTACTCCAAGTGCTTGCTTTTCATAGCACGCAGCAACAGCATGGAGGAGTGGGTGCGGTTTATGTATTGATTCAGAAAAGTGAATCAAGCAAACTCAGCGCTCGCGAGAGATTTAACGCGCGTTAATTCGGCGAGCCCTGCAATATCACCACCGCATGGGCATAGTTCAAATTATAAAAAATAAGAGGGTCGTCAGTATGTCTTCTAAAAATGCGTTTATATACGGTGTAAGCAGTTATCTGTTTTTTCTTCTGGTAATGGGTTATCTGATACTTTTTATCGCAGAACTATGGGTTCCTTGGACAGTCGGCTCATCGGCATCTACTGATGTGTGGGGCGATGCAGGGTTTAACCTTTTCCTCATCGCGTTATTTGGAATACAGCACACGCTTATGGCCCGTCCCTCATTCAAGACGTGGTGGAAAAATCATGTGCCTGAGCATTTGGAGCGAAGCCATTATGTGATGATTTCTTCCGTGGTAATGCTTGCTTTAATCGTGCTTTGGCGGCCTATGGGTACGGTCTTGTGGCATTTTGAAAATGAGTTTATTGTTAAAACGTTATGGTCAGTTTTTGCTTTTGGCTGGTTTCTAAGCGTATTCTCCACATTCCTGACAGACCACTTTGACCTTTTTGGATTGCGTCAGGTGTATTTGTATTACGTAGAAAAGTCTTATATAGATGTTAATTTCAGCGAGCATCTGCTCTATAAGTTGGTGAGGCACCCCATGATGCTGGGGATGCTGATTGGTTTTTGGGTGACCCCGTATATGACACTAGGGCACTTGGTTTTGGCATTTGGTTTTAGTATTTACATTGTTGTGGGTATCTACTTTGAAGAGCGTACTTTGTTGAAGGCACTGGGAGAAGATTATCGACCTTACCGAGACAGGACGCCCAAATTGTTTCCGCGTTTGTAGCTATTCAGCTTACGCTAAAATTCGTGCATGACTGTGTGAAAAAATTATTATTCATACATATAAATGATAATTTTTTGCTTTATCCTGCATGGGCCTGAATGCGACTTAAGCAGCTACTAAGTTTGTTAAATGGTTGCCCGCGTTTTAGGTCTGATTTATTTTGAGCACCTTTTATTGATTGGTTTTGGAGGTAATTAATGCCCACGGCGATTGAAAAACAAATGAAGGAAATGGAAGAAAGATCTTCTGCCCAGGTTGAAAGTATAGAAGGGGAGCGTCGCTACTCTAAACCTGCCAAGCTAGATGTATCAACGCGCAGTATTCGATATATCTTGTCTATTTCTGTGGTGCTAGTAGTCGCTGTATATTTTGCAGCGGATCGCTGGGAACAAGTTCAAAATTTATTTCAAAAGTCCTCTGGAATCGCATCCCTGGTTGCGCCGCTTATGGATGCCGCTGATTCTGATGTTGAAATAGTGGCTTCTGCAGAGCCTTTATCCGGATCGATAGAAAGACAGCCTGCACCAGTGAAAACGGTTGAGCCGGTAGATGTACGTTCGAGTATTGACCCTTTGCCTGCCCTGGGTGAAAGTGATGACCTATATCGTGAACTATGGATAGAATTATGGGCTGATAACAAAGTGGTTTCCTGGTCTGGTACGGAGCAACTTGTTCGTAAAGCGACTGCCATTATGGATAATCTCGCTCAGGGGGAAATAGTGCAAAACCTGCTGGGAGTGTTCGCGTTAGAGTCGCCATTTATGGTGGAATTATTGCAGTCAGCAAACGTGGAAGAGGGCAGCGTTGATGTTTACCTGGTCGACCCAGCAAGCTACCAGCGTTATACGCCTTTGGTTAATTCTATCGTTGTGGCAAATACCAGCCAGTTGCTTAATTTTTATGTACGATTACGACCTTTATTTCAAACGGCTTACCTTGAGCTTGGCTACCCAACGGGGCATGTAGATAATGTTCTTATAAAGACGTTGCAAAATATTCAGGCCGCGCCAGTTTTGGAAAATAACGTTCGTTTAATTCAACCGAAAGTAATGTATCAATTTGAGGATGAAGAGCTAGAGAAACGCAGCGTTTTGGAAAAGCAGCTATTCAGAATGGGGCCGGAAAATATGCGCTTATTACAGAAAAAAGCCAAAGAGCTAGAAGTGGCTTTGTCTGAAGTATTGCGCTGACTTAAGCGAGAGGGTTCGTTTATTCGCTATACCCATAGAATTTTAGATAGCGGTGTAGAAAGTGCGTCTATTTTTTCACTGAAGCGGCGTGACAACGCAAATCCAGTGGAAAAAATAGGCGTGCTAATAAAGCCGAAATGACTATTGCTACGGGCATAGATAAATACGTGTTTAACTCGCCGTTTTATTATAGAGATAGATGCTAATTAACAACATTGCCACCCATAAAATAGATGAAAAAATCATACTGATTAAGGCTGTTTTCTTTAACTTGGGCAGGCCATTTGGTGCTTCCTTTCCGTTGGAGCGTGCAATGTCTTGAAGTATTCGCGAAAGCCGAGGAAAGAGAGCAAAGTAGCTGAGGGTCGACGTTATAAACAGTGCGGCAGCTCCTGTTCCAAACAGTAAATTCCACATGGGTAGGCCGCTGATGCCTTCCAGCCAGCGTTTATCACCAAAACACTCCCCGTTTACGGCGCAAAGAATATGGACTGCTTGATGAATGCTAACAGCTATGGGGCCAGAGAAGCCCATGGGAATAGCGACGAGTAAAAGTAACACTGTGGGGGATATTGTTACTTTGGTATTTGTAGGTAGCGAGTCTGCCATAGCTGTTGGATCCAGATTAACGGTTTGATGGCTTCCAGTAATAATACTTGAAGAGCGTGGATACCCAGTTTAGCGAAGCGCCTTGGGAAAAGCTATTTTCGCAACTATTCAGTTCTTACTCACGTTTTAACGTAATCTGAGCAGTAGTAGAAAAATATTGAATAGTGATGTGTTTTCTTTCAATGGATTGTAGAACCCGCCCAATCGGTGATTATTGACGATACTGGACATTGATGATAAAACCGTTTTTACTATGTGCTCTTTGGGAAGATCTTACGCTGATTTAATTTTAGAACCTGATTTTCGCAATGACTGCCCACGGTTCCCCATCTATTATTCCCTTTCTACCTGTAAAACTGACCGAAGTGTTGAATTAATCCTGCTCTATTGGCGCGTATTCTTCACTTGGAAAAAATCAGTTTGGCAAGATTGGTAAAGAACAAAGCAAAACAAGGAGTGTTGATGAGAATTAATTTTAGTACTCACTTTCAAGCGCTGTCTGACCAACATGGTGCTCGCGAGGCACTGGTTAATACAGAGCGAAATCGTCGTTATACCTATAAAGAGCTGCACCTTCTAACCAATAAAATCGCTAATATGATTCGCGAGACGTTGTTGTTGGGGGTGGGCGATCACTTTGTTACTATTCTTGATAACGACAATATGTCCCTTTTGCACCTGCCTACTATTTTTAAGGGTGCGGCTACAGGTGCGTTTACCAATTACCGTGATTCGCTTGAAGAGCACACCTGGCAGGTAAATTACGCCAGTCCCAAAGTGGCTTTTATTGAAACATCGCTACTAGAAAGCCATTATGAAATGTTACGTGAATTGGGCGTAACAGTGGTTTGTATGGACCCTGTGCCGGAAAGTTTTAGCAAGGAGTCGCGAGAGGGGCTTTATTATTTCTGGGATTTACTTGAGAATATTTCGGACCAAAACCCCAATATTGAGTTCGATGATCGCGAGCATACGGTGTTGATCCGTTTTACCGGTGGAACCACAGGGAAAGGCAAGGCAGCGGCTTATTGTTTTGATAATTGGCTTGGTGTTCGGGATAGTTTTTATGCCCTTCCGGATAATGCCTGGAGCTGTGATACCCGAATGCTGCACATCGCTCCAATTAGTCATGGTAGCGCTCTGCTTTGGTTGCCGGGTTTTTATGCAGGGGCTTGCAATGTTACTTTGAACGAGCCAGATTTAGTCCGCTATTGCCGTACCATAGAGCAGGAGCGTATTACTAACTCCATGCTCGTGCCCACCATACTTTATCGTTTGCTAGAATTGCCTGAAGCGCAACAATCGGATTTTTCCAGCCTCAAAAACATGTTCTACGGTGCAGCCCCCATGAGTCCGGCCAAACTGGAGCAGTTACACACAAAATTCGGCAATATTTTTATTCAAGTCTATGCCTCAACCGAACACGTCGGCATTGCACTGTCGCTGAGTAAGGCGGCCCATCGTATAAATAAACCCGAAGATGCCACACGGCTTGCTGCCGCAGGTCAGCCAACTTCGGGTGTTGAAGTCGTTATTATGGATGATAAGGGCTCACCCGTTACTGTTGGAGAGATAAAGAGGTAGGCGAAATCTGGTTGCGTTCTCGCAGTACGATTAAGGGTTATTACAAAAACCCGGAAAAAACTGCAGAAGAGTTTGTCGATGATTACTGGAAATCCGGTGACATGGGCTACATGGACCCGCAAGGTTTCATCTACATTGTTGACCGTAAAAAAGACATGATTATCTCTGGCGGTTTCAATATTTATGCCACCGAAGTTGAGGCGGTAATTAATGGCCACGATGCCATTCTAATGTCGGCGGTGGTCGGCATCCCCCACGAGGAATGGGGTGAGGCTGTGCATGCAGAAGTGATGTTACGAGAAGGTATGTTATTGGAAGAACAAGAGCTGATTGATTTTGTGAAAAATAAATTAGGCCGCTATAAAGCACCCAAGAGTGTTTCAATCGTAGCGCAGTTGCCCACCAGTGCTGTAGGCAAAGTATTGCGCCGCAGTGTGCGCGATAAGTACTGGAAAGGCAGTGCTCGTCAAATCAGTTGATCACTAACAATTTTTCAACTACTCAGCGAACTCTGTAGCTGTTCAGATTGCGTTCAAACTTGAGCAGAACAAGGCGAAAAATGCGAGTTTATACCTATAAATGATCATTTTTTAACGCTGTTATGCACGAATTTGAGCGTGAGCTGAATAGTTACCAATTTTCAGAACTAGTCAAAAGAGGGTGGAAGCATGAATGACGCAGCACTATTGTTTGAGGTCCGTGGCCCAGTGGCTTGGTTAACCTTGAATCGGGTTAAGGCAATGAATGCCATCAACCTTGAAATGATCACACTTTTTGAAAAATACCTACCTGAAATAGCCGCTGACGAAAAAATCAGGGTGTTGGTAGTGACCGGAGCGGGCACCGCATTTTGTGCAGGAGCGGATTTAAAAGAAGTGTTGGAAAGCGCTGACCTTCCTCCAGGGGAAGATGATTTTCTCGATCGTGTTGCCGCTAACCTCTTGGCCGTGTTGCGCGATTTCCCTAAGCCGGTTATTGCTGCCCTCAATGGTATTACTTTAGCGGGTGGGCTTGAAACGGCCATGAGCTGCGATATTGTGGTGGCGTGTGATGAAGCTAAAATCGGCGATGCTCATGCCAATTTTGGTGTTTATCCTGGTGGAGGGGGCGCGGCCATACTGCCTCGACTGGTTCCTCAAAATGTGGCTAAATACCTACTGTTTACTGGGAAAACCTTATCGGCGAGAGAAATGCAAACCTATGGTTTTGTGAATGAGGTGGTTTCTGCAGAAAAGTTAATTGAAGCAACTCAAAACCTGGCGGAAGAAATTGCTCAAAAAAGCCCGGTGGCTTTACGCAGGATGAAAGCTGTTGCGAATGCCTCTCTCGACAAAAGTCGTGATGCTGCTCTTGAGCACGAGCAAGTGATGCTGCGTAAACACATGCGTTCATTTGATATGTTTGAGGGTTTGAAAGCCTTCGCAGAAAAACGTAAACCCCTTTTTAGAGGCCGCTAAGCTGCACCGTTTTTAGTTACACAAAATTAGTTTCATATTGGCTTTCATCAGAGGAAAAATAATGCCAGATATTTATGTTGTTGGTGTGGGAATGACAAAATTTGGGCGTCATATGGACCGCACTCTTGAAAGCCTCGTGGGGGAAGCGGTCGATGCATCGTTAAAAGATGCGGGTTGTGAAAAATCAGCAATACAATCTGCTTTTTATACCGGTGTTACCCAAGGCAGCCTTCAAGGGCAAACGCTTATTCCTGGCCAAATTCTACTGGCTAAAAATGGCATTGAAGGTATTCCTGTATTTAATATTGAAAATGCCTGCGCATCGGGAAGCTCAGGTTTTTATCTGGCCGTACAAATGCTGAAAGCAGGCAGTTGCGATATTGCCCTTGCTGTGGGTGCTGAAAAAATGAACATTGCCGACAAGGCGAAAATGTTTTCAGTATTTGACGGTGGCTGGGATGTTAGCAATCCCGAAGATAATCTTAAAAAATTACTGGCACCCTCGGAAGGCTTTGAGGTTCCTGACGGCCACGAATCTGATCGCCCCTACAGTTTGTTCATGAAGGTGTATGCCGCATTCTGTCGTCAACATATGCAAAACTACGGTACTACGCAGCGTCAAATAGCGGCTATTTGCGCCAAAAACCATCAGCACTCAGAACACAATGTTTTGGCGCAATACCGTAAGCCCTATACCGTAGACGAAGTGCTTGCCGCACCACCTATTACCTATCCATTAACCCTGCCCATGTGTGCGCCGATATCCGATGGCGCTGCTGCAGTTGTGGTTTGTAACGCAGAAGGTTTGAAACGCCTCGGTGTTGAACGTAAGCGTGCGATAAAAGTGTTAGCGTCTGTTGTACGCAGTGCGACCAGTCGCTCAGCGGATAAACCTGAATTACATTGCGAACATCTTGCGGGAAAACAAGCCTATGAGCTTGCTGGTATTGGCCCGAAAGATATTGATGTAGCCGAGGTGCATGATGCCACCGCAATGGGTGAAGTGATGCACGTTGAAAACTTGGGTTTAGTTAACTTTGGTGAGGCGGGCCCGGCTGCAGAGCGAGGGGATTTTACCATCGGCGGACGCATTCCGGTTAATCCCTCGGGTGGCCTTGAGTCCAAGGGGCACCCCATAGGTGCTACAGGTTTGGGTCAAATTTATGAACTGGTGATGCAATTACGTGGCGAAGCCGGTGCGCGTCAGGTTGAAGGTGCAAAACACGCTATTCAAGAAAACAGCGGTGGTTTGCTCGGCATAGAAGAAGCCGCCGTGGCCATCAATATATTTGCTAAATAGTTACAAAATCAGAAGAAAGGAATGAGATAACAATGAGTTCCCAAATGACAGAAGAGCAACGCCTTGCCACTCAGGGCTTGCGCAAACTACTCGATAAAACCATTGAGCCGGAATTTATTGCTCATGGAGATGGATTTATTCCCAAAGAAAAAATGCTCGGTTGGATGAAGCAACTTGCTGAGTTTGGGTTGGTGAATGCCCCTCACCCAGAGGAGTATGGTGGCATGGGGCTAGACTGGGTGACTCACTTGCGCTTGTTTGAAGAAGTCGCTTATACCTCCATCGATATTGGCTTGCCACTGGTTATCAATACTGTCGTTGCTGATCTGTTAATTGGCGGTGCTTCCAACGAGATAAAAAGCCGCTACGTACCTGGCCTGATGGCGGGTGAATTAATTGGCAGTGTTGGTATTTCAGAGCCGAACGTAGGTTCTGATGTAGCAGCGGTCGGTACCCGCGCCGTGCGTGATGGCGATGACTGGATTATCAATGGCGAAAAAACCTGGATCAGCAATGGCGAATACTCAGACTTTTTTGTTTGTACCTGCAAAACCGGAGAAGGCGAACTCACTCATATTTTGATTGATCGCGAAGACCATGGTTATGAGGTTCGTGGTATTCCCAAAATGGCGCTCAATGGCCAATCCACCGCTCAAATTTTTCTGTCGGATGTGCGTGTACCCGTAAGCAACACCATTGGTGGCATTGGCACAGGGCTGAAAAACACGCTAGTCACCTTTGAGCGTGCACGCTGCCATATGGGCGCGTGGGGTTATAGCCTTGCACGTCGCGCCATGGATGAAGCCATTAAATACAGCCAGGAGCGCATACAGCATGGCAAACAAATTGCTGGTCATCAGCTAATCGCTGATAAGCTCGCGACTATGGCCACTGAAATCGATGCCGCGCGTTTGTTGGCACTGCGTGCAGCAGATATGATTGATCAAGGCCTACGTTGTGACAAAGAATGCGCCATGGCTAAATGGTACGGAACAGAAATGGCAGTAAGAGCAACCCGCGATGCATTGCAAATCCACGGTGGCTGCGGTGTTACCAAAGACTTCATTGTTGAGCGCCTGGTTCGAGAAGCCATTATCGGCCCCATTCCTGATGGCACAACTGAAATCCAGAAACTGCTGATTGCCCGGTCTTTAACGGGTGTTCAAGCGTTCAGATAAACGTTATACCGTATAACGAGAGTAATCCATGATAGTAAAAAATAAAGTTGTAGTCATTAGTGGCGGTGCCTCTGGCCTAGGTCAGGCAACGGCACGTTATTTTGCCGAAAAAGGTGCCAAGGTTGCCATTTTAGATCTGAATGAAGACGCTGGAAAAGCAACGGCTGCAGCAATAGGTGATGAAGGCTGTTTATTCTGTGTTGCCGATGTTACCAGTGAGGAATCAGTTCAATCTGCCATTGAGCAGGTGCTAGAAAAATTTGGTGTTATCGACATCAATATTAACTGCGCTGGCATTCCGGCTCCCTGCAAAGTACTCGATCGTGATGGTAACCCCACACGATTAAAAAAGTTTTCCCATGTTACATCGGTTAACTTGATCGGTATCTTTAATGTGATGAGCAAGTGTGCGGCTGTTATGGCTAAAAATCCGCTTGAAAAGGCTGAAGAAAGAGGCGTTATTATTAACGTATCATCGGGTGCGGCCTACGAAGGCCAAATTGGCCAAAGTGCTTATGCGGCATCCAAAGCGGGCATCATTGGTATTAATTTACCTGCTGCCCGTGAGCTAGGCCCTTTAGGGATACGAGTGAATGCCATTGCGCCAGGGCTGTTTCGCACCCCCATGGTGGATGCCCTTGGTGACAAAGTAATTGAGTCATTGGTGGATATGATTGAATCACCAAAGCGCTGTGGTGATATGCAGGAGTTTGCCCATTGCTGCGAGTTTATTGTTGAGAATGCCTACATCAATGGTGAAACAATTCGCCTGGATGCAGCGACTCGTTTGCGAGCAAAATAGGAGCTTGCTCTTTAGTTGCCGAAGGACGCTGAATTTTGCAGAGAGATATTCATAATAACGGAGCAAATACTGTAACGACTAAGCGAACTCTGTAACTGTTCAGATTGCGTTTAAATTTTAGCGTGAGCTGAGTAGTTACTAAACACGTTATATTTAATTTTAAAAGACAGGGAGAAAGAATATGAGCAAGGTGATAGTAGCGGGCGTTGACATGGTGAAGTTTTCCAAACCAGGAAAATCTGAACCTTACCGAGTAATGGCATCAACAGCGATAAAAGGTGCTATTAAAGATGCTGGTATTGATCACAAATTGATAGAGCAGGCTTATGCCGGTTATGTTTACGGAGACTCTACTAGCGGACAAAGCGCACTTTATGATGCCTTTCAAACCGGCATTCCAGTTATTAACGTTAATAATAACTGCTCAACCGGTTCTACAGCTATATTTTTGGCCCGTCAAGCCGTGCAAAGTGGTGCGGTAGAGTGTGCACTGGCTTTCGGTTTTGAAGAAATGCAAGCCGGTGCTTTAGGCTCTCACTGGGATGACCGCGAGTCACCCTTCGATAACTTTCTAAAAGTTCTTGATGACAAAGGCTACCCTGAAGGACCTTTGGCACTGCGTTGCTTTGGCGCAGCGGGTCACTATTATATGGACAAATATGATGCTTCAGCCGATATTTTTGCAAAAGTATCGGTTAAAACGCGCAAACATGCCATGAATAACCCTTACGCCTTATTGAACACCCCTATGACGGAAGAGGACGTGATGGGTGCGCCCGTATTGTACATGGACTACTTAACGCGTTTTATGTGTTGTCCGCCAACATGTGGAGCCGGTGCAGCCATTATTTGCAGTGAAGCCTTCGCAAAAAAACACGGCATCAGTAATGGAGTGGAAATTATTGCTCAGGCCATGACAACCGACACACCTGATACCTGGACTGACCCTATTAACTTAATAGGCTCAGACATGACACGTCGTGCCGCAGAACAAGTCTACAATCAGGCCGGAATTGGCCCTGACGAAGTTCAAGTGGTAGAGCTACATGATTGTTTTACTATCAACGAAGTCATCACTTATGAAGGTTTGGGTTTGTGTGGCGAAGGTGAGTCCACTCAGTTTATCAATGATGGCGATAACACTTACGGTGGTAAATTTGTAGTTAATCCATCAGGTGGATTAATGTCTAAAGGCCACCCGCTGGGAGCAACGGGTTTAGCGCAATGCTATGAACTGGTTAATCAGCTACGCGGTAATGCAGATAAACGCCAGGTTGAAGGGGCGAAAGTGGCTCTACAACACAACTTGGGCTTGGGTGGTGCAGCGGTTGTTACGATGTACCGTAACGCTTAAAAGCAGTTGCTGTTAACGCTTAAATAGATAGGCGGGTTACGTTCCCACGTAAAAGCGTGGGAACGTAAAAGGCTGTGTCATAAGCTAAAATTAAAGTTTTATGCTGCGGGAAAAAGCCAGTTTCCCCCGTCTTATTTAGGCATGTTTAAATCTATAATCATGGGTTAGATATTAAACAAAGGTTTTTTCATCACGTTCAATTACAAGGCTGTAGATCCCCCCCCCCAAAAAAACCTCTTCATAGAAGTTCGCGAGCAATCAAAATAATCCTTTCGCTTCTTCGCGCGAACAGCATAACGTATAGTATTTTCATCGCAGTGCTGGATTATCTTTGTTTGGTAACTCGCTGCATCAATTTGTAATGACGGGATAAAATATTCCGCAGGCAAGAATTGTCTTCATGGAAATCACAGGCAGCACTTGTCTTTTTTCAGCAATGTGCCCCACCATCGGCATAAAACCTTCGTTAACTGTACAAGAGAGCCATCAATGAAGCAGTACGTTGAAAGTTCTGAATTCATAAATTGGGATGACCCCGAAATTCAGGAGACGGCTCGTTTACTAAAAGCTGACTTGAAAACAGACACAGAAATTGCCAAAGCATGTTTCGAGTATGTTCGAGACTCGATCAAACATAGCTGGGACTTCCAAATAGATATAATTACGTGCAAAGCTTCAGATGTTTTAAATCATAAAACGGGCTATTGCTACTCTCAAAGCCACCTTTTGGCTGCGCTCTTAAGAGCAAATGGCGTTCCAGCAGGATTATGTTATCAGCGCCTATCCATCAATGGTGACGGCGCGCCATATTGCTTACATGGTTTGAACGCCGCTTATTTGAAAGATTTCGGCTGGTATAGAATTGATCCCAGAGGTAACAAAGAGGGTGTAGAAGCAAATTTTACCCCACCAGTAGAGCAGTTAGCATTTGGTACAGAAGGCCGCCTTGAAACTGATATTCAAGGAATATGGCCAGAGCCATTACCTGTGATTGTGAAAACGTTACAAAAATACAATACATGCATAGCAGTTTATGAGAACTTGCCAGACATCGAAGTCTACGATTAGCAAGCGCCTGCTGCTGACGGCCAACTATTTTGGGCTAAAAAGATAAGCCTTCATAATTATCTGTCGTAGAGGTGGGCGTTCTTTTTGTGCGTCCACTTTGCCTCTGCTTTATTTACAATAATTTCTGTTGCATCAATATCAAGTATAAGCCCCTTACATTTGTGTAAAGCTGATCTAAAGAGCATTTTCTAAATAGGGGTGACAACTTATGTGGACTCCCCAGTGTCAACAACAAACAAGCCAATAAAAGAAATAAATGCGAACTTATGTACGAGCTCTAATTGAGTAGCGAACCCAGGCTCTTTGATATTTACGC